>JANYFH010000402.1 GCA_025362705.1 Betaproteobacteria bacterium | reverse complement strand
ATCAGACCCATCACCGGTGTCATGCCGGTGGCGTCAAACAGATACCAGCGCTGGCCTAAAAACACTTCGACATAGGCATGAAAATCGGTCGGCCCGAATGCGGGATCAGCGCCGTAATCGACGCCGGTAACGTAACGCGCGGGAATATTCAATGCGCGGCACATGGTGATCATCAAATGGGCGTAATCACGACAAACGCCTGCGCGCGAGTTAAAGGTATCGAGCGCGGAAGTCGTTGCATCGGATGCGCCGGGTTTGAATTGCAGGTGTTGCGTTACCCAGTCGCAGATCGCGGCAACGCGATGAAACCCGGGACGCGCATTGCCAAACATTGCCATCGCAACGTCCTTCATTTTGTCGGACGGACAGAAACGGCTGGGCAGAATGTAGGGAATGACTTCGGACGGCATGCTGCGAATCGCCCGCTCCTCGAGCATGGCTGGATCATTGATGACGTGCTCGAGCTCAACGGTGCCTGCATAGCGGACATTCACCAGCCCGCCTTCAGTGTACAAACGGTTGATGCGATTGGCCGTAATCGGATCGGTAAAAGTATATGAGGATGTGGCGCCCTCAACCATGAACGATTCATTCAGCACGCGTTGCGAACGCGTACGTGCCGGGCAAATATTGAGCACGAAGTCGCAGTGATCCTGGGTCTCGTACTGCAACTCAACTTGATAATCCATGCGGATCATTTTTCTCTCCTGGGTGAAGCAACTTGGAAATGCCGTGGCGCGAAACTTTTTTTGATCTGCGTACATTGGAAAATGCGTCCGAAAACCGGAAGGGCTCGACGCGGAAATCAGCTGTCAGTTCTTACGCAGGCATATCGCCAGCTTTGAATTCGACCAGCGGCGACAGATCTTCCGTCGCGTGGGCCAGTGCGGTGACGGCAAAACCGGCCAGTGCAATTGCGGCAGCGACTTTGCCGAGCGTGCACAAAATCGGTATCGCGTTGGTCCCGAATCCGAGCAGGGCGGCGAGGAGCGCAATGGCAGCGAAAACGGCGGCGAGTAGTTTCATGTTCTGGCGTCCCTAGTTTGATGGTTTGATTGCAATGGCTGCATCTTATGGGGTGTATCGCGCGTGCGTTATCGGACAAGCGTGGGGCTTGATGTAGGACACTTGCGGACGAGGCTCATATCAAACCATCCGCGCCGCGAAGTGCTTGTCGGCGTTTGGCCGACAGTGCATTCGGTGATTTACCGAGGTGCCTTGGCGTTTATGGCACCTACACTTGAAGCTTGTCCGTAGTCGCTGCGGTGTATAGTGAATTTACTCCCCGCGTGTTGCCTTGCGCTGTGTTCATGCCCCTCGACTTTTCGTTTGCTACGCCATGTCCGGCGTGACCAAAAGGTTTGCCACCCATGTTGCGTCGATTGTTTGACTTCCTGTACGAAAAATTGCTTTCGCGTCTGGGGCTTGCGCTGCTGGCGCTGGCGTTATTGGTCAACCTCGGTTCAATGCTTGCAGTCGACCGCGCGATTGTGACGCTCGACGAAGCGCGCAACTACGCCGAACATTCGCGTGACGTGACGGCCGAAGTCCTCGGCATTCAGTCCATGCTGTATGAATCCGAAAGCGCGCAACGCGGATTTCTGTACACCGGCAACGAGGGCCACCTTGTACCACTGAACAAAAACGAGGGTCAGATCGCCCGGCGACTCAAAAAATTACACGAGATGGTCGCTGACGACCCGGGGCAGCAAAAACTGGTCGATCAGATTCGCAGGATTGCACTTGAAAAAGCCATCGAGCTCAACAGAACGATCGCCGTTCAGAAAATGGGTAACAGCGCCGCCGCGCGTGAGATCGTGATGAGCGATCAGGATAAACGACTGACGGAAGAGCTCGACACGGCAATATCGCACTTTCTCGTCCAGCAAGACCGGATACTTCAGACGCGCGTGCAGCGAAGCGCCGACATCCAGTTGGCGATTCGCTGGGGATTTGCGATTGTGTTGTTCATCAATGCGCTGATGATACTGGCTGGTGCCGTGATTATCATGCGTAGCATGACCCGCGAAATAGCCCGTGATCGCACGGACTTGGTACAACAAGACGAGCGCGATGCCGCAGAGATAGTGAAACACGACAAGCGCGAAGCGGCAGAGGTGGTGCAACAGGACATACGCGAGGCGGCAGAAGCGGTGCGACAGGACGAACGCGACGCCATATCTGCGACCGAAGCTGTGGAGCGCGCTACGGAGCTGCGCGGGCTGACGGCGCATCTGCTACGCGTACATGAAGACGAGCGCCGCACCGTTGCCCGCGACCTGCACGATGAACTCGGCGGCACCCTCTCGGCGATAAAGCTGGACATCATCATGGGACGCGATGCAGCCGTCAAACGCAGCGATGTGAAATCCGTCGCGCGTTTTCAGCGGGCACTTACCGCGATCGATAGCGCCGTTCAGTTCGTGCGGCGCCTGATCGAGGATTTGCGCCCGACACTACTTGATAACCTTGGCTTCGAAGTTGCATTGCGTGCAATGACCGAACAATTCGGCGAGCGCGCTGCTTGCGAGTGCGTGATCGTGCTGCCCGAGGGCGCGCTGAATCTGACGTCGGCGCAATCGACAGCGCTGTATCGCATCTGCCAGGAAGCACTGACCAATGTGATGAAGTACGCCAAGGCGAAGCGGGTAAACATTACGCTGTCCAGCGACGGGGCATATTGGAAGCTGCTCATCGCCGACGACGGCGTGGGGCTTGACGCCACCAAACAGCATCGCGCCATCTCACACGGATTGCTCGGTATGCGCGAGCGCATCGTCGCGCTGGGCGGCACCTTCGATATTCGCGGACCAGCCGGTCGCGGCACCACCCTCAATGCCATCTTCCCGGTGGGCGAGCTCGAACAGCCAGATCTCTAGCACTGGCGTGGCTTCTGGGCTGAAAGTACGCCGAAAGCCTCGCCAGTACTTGATGTCACGCACGGGGAACTTCTCGAAACTTAAAAAGTTTGTCGCCCCGGCGAAGGCCGGAGTCTAATTTCGCCATTGCAGCAAGGATTTACGAAAATTGGATCCCGACCTTCGCCGGGACGACAGGTTTTTTAGAAGTTCTCCACGGTTCCAGCGTGTGAGCAATCGTCCTACATCAATTCCCACGCTTGTCCGATAACAGCGCTTGCTCTACCGCCGTACGATGCTTGCATGAAATCAACTATCAAAGAAGCGATCTCATGCACATGAAAAACGTGGCGATACTCGCGGCAATCGTTTTATTTATCGGAATTGTGGCTCTCGCGCTGGCGGCAAATCCGGTCGTTGCACTGTTTGCGAAATTAGTCATCGCGGCTTCACTCATTGCCTTTACAGCCTTAGTGGTGACGTACGTATTGGCGCAGAGCTTCGCTGCTCATTTGCTGCGCAATGAAGATTTTCACTGGCACTGATAGCGTCTGCAATTTGACGATTCGGCCAAACGCAATACCACCTCAAAGGAAAACCCCAACATGAAACTACTTATCACGGCCGCCATGGTCGCATCGACCCTGATGCTTGGTGCCTGTGCCACCCGAACGGACAGTCGTCCGGTGTATGTCGAAAATTCCGAGCGCGTGCAATATGGTTACATCGAAGACATTGCCTATCTGAAAAATCGTGGCGACAGTAGTGGCGGTGGTGCGATTGTCGGCGGCATCGTCGGCGGCGTGCTTGGCCATCAGGTCGGCAGCGGTCGTGGTAACACGGCGGCAACAATCGTCGGTGCTGCAGGTGGCGCAATTATTGGCAACGAGGTTGAAAAGAACCAGAACGTCGGCGACCGCATTGAAGTCAAGGTGCGTCTCGACAGTGGTGTCCGCGTGTTCTACACACAGGAAAATCCGCGCGACTTTCGCAATGGGGATCGCGTGCGCATCGAAGATGGCCGCGTATTTCGCAGCTAGCAATATGTTGTGCCCACCATGCAATTACGCCGGTGGGTGCGCAGTAAACGGGGCACAAGCCCGCATTCAACATTCAACAGGAGTCTGCCATGAACTGGGATCAAATCGAAGGTAACTGGAAACAAATGAAGGGCAAAGCGAAGGAACAATGGGGCAAGCTTACCGATGACCACCTCGATGTCATCGCCGGTAAACGCGACCAACTGGTGGGCAAGATTCAGGAGCAATACGGCTACACCAAAGAACGCGCCGAAGAAGAACTTGACCGCTGGGCAAAGCAGCACAATTTTCCTGAGGCCGAGCATCCGTCCAAACATTGACTCACCACGCATCTGACCCAGGCGCCGCCTGGGCTGGTGCGGGTTACGCCGCCTGCCCGTTATTCAACATAACAAACACATCCTACTTTCTCAAGCACAAAGGAAATCCAATGAACATGAAACCCATGAATGCCTTACTCGCCGCAGCACTCTGTACCGTCGGCATTTCGGCGCATGCTGCCATCACCAAGGCCGAACACAAGGCCGCGATCGACAACGCCGAGATGTCATACAAATCCGCGAAAGCCACCTGCGCCTCGCTGGCAGGCAACGCCAAGGACGTGTGTATCGCTGAGGCCAAAGTTGAAAAGACCTACTCCATCGCGAAAACCAATGGTGATTTCAAGAACACGGCAAAAGCCATCTATGACGGTCGCAAGGACGTTGCCAGCGCCGAATATGATTTAGCCAAGACCAAGTGCGCTGCCAAAGCCGGTAACGACAAGGACGTTTGCATTAAAGAAGCGAAGGCTGTCGAAGTCCGTGCCCAGGCCGATGCAAAGGCCGGCACCAAAATCAGTGAAGCGCGTACCGATGCTGCAGACGCAAAGCGCACTGCCAACTACAAAGTAGCGATCGAAAAATGCGACGCCTTTGCCGGTGACACCAAGGACGCGTGTGTGAAGGAAGCGAAAGCACGTTTCAGCATGTAATTTGTATTTACTGTCTCCCTTGTGAGGCTTTGATCAGCTTCACTTCAGCGGGTCTATGTGGCCCGCTTTTTTATGGGCCCGCCGGAAGCGAACAGGGCCGCGACGATGCACGGCCCTGTTTGATTTTGCAGTAAAAGCGACAGCGACTATTTGTTTCTCTCTGCGCTTTTCTCGATTTTGTCGCCAGCGCGCTCAATGTCTTTGCCGGCACCTGCCATGGTATTGCAGCCTGCGGTGAACATGGCGACGGCGCACAAAGACGCCAACGTGAAGATGATTTTTTTCATGTGAGTTTTCCGATCTGGTTGATTGATGGGGATTGCGAACCTGAACGCTCATATTGCAACCGTCTACATGAACGCTCAATAAGCACGTGTCTCAACTAATTGTCGGATTAGTCCTACGTTGAAATCGGCGCTGCGACGATATTGGACTTGTCGGTGTTTGCCAATACTGGAGACACCTCAAGTCAGGAGTAGATGATGAAAAATTCTTTCCAGTCTCACCCACATAAATTCGGTGGCGCAATATGCATCGCGGTGTTCGGCGCCGCACTGCTGCTGGGCGGTTGCGACAAATACACCAATTCAGGACAAACCGTCGGTCAAAAACTCGACAATGCCATCGACAAGACCAATGCCAACATCGCCGCAGCCGGCGACAAGGTCGAGAAAAAAGTGGGTCAGGCAGGCGCCGCCGTCACGAACGCCGGTGGTTCGATTTCCAAC
>JANYFH010000399.1 GCA_025362705.1 Betaproteobacteria bacterium | reverse complement strand
TGCCGTTGACCGCGACCCAGCTAGTGCCACCATCGATAGTTCTAAACACACCCGCGCCTTGTGAAACCGCATAAAAAATCGACGAAGATACCGTTGCGTGCGCCCGCATTTGCACAATCGGAATTCCAGTGCCGATTTTTTGCCACGTCGTTCCCGACACCGTTTCGGTACCCTTGAACATCCCATCGGTCAGCGTCGATGCGATCAGCGTGTTGGTTCCTGCCGTCGGCGTATTTGTAAACACGCTGATGTTGCGAACGATCGGATCGGGAGATGCGCGAAAAGTCCATTGCGCAAATGCGTTTTGAATGCCTATTGCATTTGAAACCAATGCGACAACCGTGATTGATAAAAAACGAATGAATCGAGCTGCGCACATTTGTGGTTCTCCCTGTCCGATGTGGTTGTGGTCCGCGGCGCGGTTCCAACACCAGCCAAGCAGCCCTCTTATCGGTTCTTGTGCAGTGCAATCGCGGTCCACGATTGACTGATCAGGCTGCCTGCCTATGCAAAAGAAATGTACAGTCTTTGTATGAGGTGGTCAACCAAACGGCACCACGCACTGTGCACTTGATAATGAAACTCCATTGCTGGCGCGCCTCGTGGCGGCATTTCAGCCTGCAGAGTCCGCTAATGCTAGTGGTGTCCAAAGCATTGATACCGCACATTCTGTACGCAACATCAACCGCCGAAAAAATTCAGGTCAGTGATACGCTTTGTCGAGGTGTAGTTCGTTGGCGAGACTATCAAGGTCGGCATTCGTCTGCACTGGCAGCACAAGTCCCTCATGCGAATACCGCTCGGCATTGCGTGCTTCGATCTCGCCGGGGTAAAAAATTTCGGCAGTACCAGATGCCAGTGGCGTGGATTTCAGTTGCACGATCAGCTGCACCAGGCGTTCGCCAAATTCTGCGGCTAGCATAAACGTGGCGGCGTGGGATGTTCAACGCAACGAATACCGCTGTGCAAAATACCTTCAATCGCGCCGGTTCGACTGCGCTTTCATCCACGGCCGGCCTCAGGCCGCTCGCTCACGGCATAAAATAGAGTATCGCCGTTCCGCGCGAAGAGGCAATGCCCCGCATCGCGTGTCGAACGATGCGCGGCCCGCGAAAGATTAATTACAGGAAGCAACATGTCTGACGATCTGTTTATTTACGTTGTTGTAGCGCTAAACATTCTTGTGCAATTGATGCTCATCCACAGCCTCCGGTTTCCGCCGGGCGGGCGGCGGAAATACTATCTTCTCGCCATCGTCATTCCCATTGCGATCATGCTGGCGATGCGGCTATTGATCGTCGTAGGTGCCATCAATAATCGCGTCGCCGATCAGTCAACGGTTGCACAATTGGTCACCAGCGCCGCCGGTGTGCTGCTCATGGCCTCACCGTGGCTCGTGACCATGTTTGCGATCGTCGACAAGAAGCGCAGTGCCTGGATAAAAAAGCTGCGTGCGGAGACAGAGGAGCCGATTTAGGAAATGATTTACGACCCCTCCTCTTTGATCCGTCCACTACATCATTCCCATCGCCCTTGGCAGCCAAATTGACAACCCCGGCCAGTAGGTCACGATTACCAGGAATATCAGCATGGTCGTAAGCCACGGCAGCACCGCCACCGCGAGCTCAGTGATACTCAGCTTGGAGATGCCGCTCGCCACGTAGAGATTTAGCCCCACCGGCGGATGGCACAAGCCCACCTCCATGTTGGCGTCGATGAGAATGCCGAAGTGCACCGAATCGATGCCCAGCTTCATCGCAGCCGGATGCAGGATAGGCGCAAAGATCAGGATGATCGACGACGGTTCCATCACATTGCCGGCAAGCAGCAGGAGCAGGTTGACGCACAGCAGGAAGGCGATCACGCCGAGGTCCTTGCCGAGGATCCAGTCAGCCATCGCCTGCGGAATATTCTCGTGCGACATCAGGAACGAGAACAGCACCGCGTTGGTGATGATGTAGAGCAGCATGGCCGAGAGGTTGGCCGAATTCAGCAACACCTTCGGCACATCCTTCAAACCCATGTCCTTGTAGACCCACACGGAAATGAAAAATGCGTAGACCGCGGCCATGGCTGCGGCTTCAGTCGCCGTGAAGATGCCGCTATAGATGCCGCCGATAATAATGACGACCAGCATCAGGCCCCAGACGCTTTTGCGAAACGCTGTCCAGCGCTGCATCCAGGTCGCTTGTTGCATGCGCGGATAACCGCGTTTCCTGGCGATATACCAGGTGACACTACAGAGCATTACCGTGAGCAGCATTCCCGGGAACAGGCCGGCCACAAACAGTGCGCCGATCGAGGTGTTGGTCGAGATCGCGTAGATCACCTTCGGAATCGAGGGCAACATGAGAATGCCCAGCGAGCCGGCGGTGATGATGACGGCCGCGCCGAACCGCATTGGATAACCCTGCTTCACCATCGCCGGCAGGATGATCGAGCCGATGGCGACGACGGTGGCTACGCTGGAACCGCAGACCAGGGCAAACATCGCGCACGACACGATGCCGGCCAGCGCGAGCCCACCGTGCCAGTGCCCTACCAGGCTGGTAGCAAAGGCGATCATGCGCTTGGCAACGCCGCCGTGCGTGAGAAAGCCGCCGGCGAGAATGAAGAACGGAATTGCCATGATCTCGAATTTTTCGATACCCGTGAAGAGCTTGAGCGCCACCGCTTCAACCGGCACCGAGGTCATGAAGAACATGAACATCAGCACGGTGAGGCCGAGCGCAATCGAGACTGGCACACCGGTCAACATCAGCGCCAGCAGCAACGCGAAGACGATACCAACGTTGCCGGTGAAACAAACACCGATCAGCACCACGGCGATACTGATCAGCCAAGTGGCCGATTGCTTCTTGGTCATCGGCTGGAGATCAATCACAGAGACGGCATCGCTCATTTTGCACCTCCCTGCAAGACAGCTCGTTCAAAATCCGGATCTTCCTCTTCGATGCCCTCGACTTGCGCATGCTCGTGGCGCGGCACTTCGCCGGTGCGGATGAAGCCCACAATTACTTGCAGGAAACGGAAACACATCAGGTACGAGCCCAGCGGCACGGCCGAATACACGACCCAGGTCGGCCATTCGAGATCCGGTGTGGTCGGTCCTTGCGGCAGGTCGCCAGTGGCGATGCCAAGCAAGGTAAACACGGCGTAATGCATACCGTTTTCCCACACGAAACGCAGGCCGAGTGTGCCGATGGTGCCGGTAAAAAATGCGCCTGCGAAAAGGGCAAGCAGGATGGCTTTCTTGCGCCATTCAGTATCCAGGCGGTTGACGAGCACATCTACGCCCACATGAATGCCGGTACGCACGCCGTATGCCGCACCAAACTTTGCCATCCACACAAACATGTAGATACACAGTTCCTGTGCCCAGCTGAAGTGCAATGAGAGCAACCAATCCTGCACGTAAGGGATACTGAAACCGGCGCCATAGCGATGCAACACCGCCACGAAAATAAGCAATGTAGCTGCACCCATTAGGAAGGTAATAATCCACTCCTCCAGATGATCAAGGACTTTCATCATGAACTGACTCCTGCCGAAGACGCTGGATAATAAAATGCCGCTGCGTTTAGTTTTTTGTTCAGCGGCTGATTGATGCAGATTAAAGCTTGCTTGGATCGTTGCCCGTCGCCTTGTAAACGGCTTCGACCGTTTCTTTGCCGATGCGCCCCTGTTGTTCGCGATGCACACCCGCCAATGCCTTCTTCCAGGCTTTTCTTTCGTCGGCAGTCAGGGTGATGATCTGCGTCTTGCCCGATTTCCTGACGCCTTCAAGCGCGTCGTCGTTCTCTTTCTTGGCGATATCGTTGGCGTAGACCGTGGCATCTTTCATCGCGCCTTCCAGCGTGGTGCGGATGTCGGCCGGCAAACCTTCCCAGAATTTCTTGTTGACGATCACGGCATAGCCCAGATAACCGTGATCCGACACCGTCACGAACTTCTGCACCTCGTGCATCTTTTGTGTGTAGAGATTGGATGGCGGATTCTCAGTACCATCCACAACGCCCGTCTGCAGCGCCTGATAGACCTCGGAGAACGCAATCACCTGTGGAATTGCCCCCAGATCGCGCATTTGCTGATCGAGCACCTTGGAAGACTGGATGCGCATCTTCAGCCCTTTGAAATCGGCCACGGTCTTCAGCGGCTTGTTCGCGCTCATCACCTTGAAACCGTTGTCCCAATATGCCAAGCCGACTATTCCCTTTGGCTCAAGTTTTTTCAGCAGGCCTTGCCCGACAGGTCCTTGCGTGACTTTGTGCAACTCAGCGGTGTTATCGAACACAAATGGCAGATCGAATACCTCGAACTCTTTTGCCCCCAAGGGACCGAACTTGGCAAGCGAGGGGGCGAGCATTTGTACGGCCCCAAGCTGCAACGCTTCCATTTCTTCCTTGTCCTTGTACAGCGCACTGTTCGCGTAGACCTCGACTTTCACTTTGCCCTTGGTCCGTTCCTCGGCAAGCTTCTTGAAATACTCGGCGGCCTTGCCCTTGGGCGTGTCCAGCGCAACCACGTGGCTGAACTTGATGACGATGGGCGCTTGGGCCATTGCGACTAGAGGCATGACTGCAAACGTCGCAGCCATTGCGATTGAAAACAGTTTCATTTTGGTCTCCGTTGAGAGGGATTAACTCTGGCGTTTGTGACTTTTTTATAAACCGCGCTACACAATATCTTATATTTCTTCTGCCTTTATTGTTTACCGGCACAACTCTGCGTCTCGCATCCTTCTGCCAACCGAACGTCGCGCCATTTGCGCAGTGCCTTCGCCTGTGGCCTGAATATCTGCTATAAGCCATGCTGAAGTTTCTCATTAAAAATAGCGGCGTACAAGCGGGTACCGGTTTCGGCCGGCACAATGGACTTCTTGAATCTCCATCAGCTTGTGGAGTCGCAAACTCTCTATCTGTCAGCGCGACCGGCTTGATACTATTGAGGAAGCCTTTCGATTCGCTTTCATTCGGGATACATTTTGCGGAATCGAGCACGGCAGCTAGGGCAATTCCGGAGCGAAACATGCATCTGCGTCATTTGATTACCCTCAGCGCTTGTCTCTATAGCATTGGCGTTTCCGCTGCCGACCAGGCACCGAAGAAAATTAAACCGATTTCCAAGCAGGAAGCCGCGAGCATCGCCGTGTCGAAAGTGCCCGACGGAAAGGTAGAGAGCGCAAAGTTCGAAAAAGAAGGAAAGAGTTTCCTCTGGTCAGTAGACGTGAAAATGCCCAACTCAAAGAACGTTGCCGAAGTCCATATCGAGGCGAGTACCGGCAAGGTGATATCGGTTCAGGTTGAAACACCCGAACAACAGGCAGCTGAGGCAGCCGCAGACAGGAAAAAGACAAAATAACTGGATACGGTGTTGGTGCAATACATGCGCATGCGCCCACTAGTGGGGGTTTCGCGTGGTCGACGGGATGTGTACCTGCATTTGAAGCACAAACTCCAGTACTGGTGCGGATTTCGGAACACAAGTCGCCTGGAAGCCGCGCCAGAAGTGGAGGACGGTTCATTCGTGGTTGAGCATTTACTTGATATTCCAGCCATGCGAAGCGCGATCATAAAATTGCGGCAAAATGAACCACAACAAGCGGTCCGGCCAAACCGCAATCGGAGGAAATGGGCATGAAACGATATTTTGCGTGCGTCCTGCTTGCGGGTTCCGTTGCGATCACCTCATTCGCGGCACACGCAGCAGACAAAATCGTGATTATGGTCGGCGGCATCGAAAAGCAGATTTACCTGCCGGCGCGACTTACGGAACAATTAGGCTATTTCAAGGAACAAGGCCTTGAGGTCGAATTACAGAGCGAGACGTCGGGCGTCAACGCGGAAAACGAATTGCTCGCCGGCTCCGCGCAGGGAGTGGTTGGGTTTTACGACCATGTAATAGATTTGCAGGCGCGGGGCAAGACGGTCATGTCAGTCGTGCAGTTTAGCCAGGCGCCGGGGGAGGCAATCGTCATTTCCACGAAGCTGATCAATGAAATCAAGTCTCCGTCCGACTTCAAAGGACGCACCCTGGGCGTAACCGGGCTTGGCGCCTCGACCAATTTCCTTACGCATTACCTCGCGGTCGCAAGCGGTGTAAAAGCCAGCGAAATCACGACGATACCCGTTGGCGCGGGTGCCACCTTCATTGCCGCCATGAAACAATCGCGCATCGACGCCGGCATGACCACAGAGCCGACAATCTCCCGCCTGATTGCCAGCGGTGACGCCAAAATTCTCGTCGATCTGCGCACGCCGGAGTCGACCGAAAAATGGCTGGGGGGACTTTATCCCGGTGCATGCCTTTACATGCCTACGGTGTGGGTGAATTCGCATCGCGAACAGGTGCAGAAGCTGGTGAACGCATTCGTCAAAACGTTGAAGTACATTAACGCGCATAGCGCAGAAGACATTGCCGGCAAGATGCCCGCAGACTACTACGCGGGTAACAAGGCTATGTATGTGCAAGCGCTGTCGCAAAGCAAAACCATGTTCACCGCCGATGGACGCATGCCGGCGTCCGGCCCGCCGACAGTGTTGAAGGTGCTGCAAGGTTTCAACAAAGCCGTGCAGGGCAAGACCATTGATTTATCGAAAACTTTTACCACCGAGTTTGTCGCCGCAGCACGCTGACTTGTCGGCTACTCATGAATCAAGCGGAGCGTGTTCTTCTGGCAGCGACGGGAACGTCACCACCACGACGAGTCCACTGCCTTGCGCGGGCACCGACAACGCGATGCTTGCTTCGCACGCATTGACCACCTCGCGAACAATCGCAAGACCCAGGCCGCAACCATCGAGCTGCGCTCCCGAGATTCGATAGAAACGCTCAAATACGCGGTCCCGCTCCGATTCCGGTATTCCAGGGCCGTTGTCTTCAATTCTTAGCTGCGCGGCACCGTTTTTTTGCACGTCGACGGTTACTGTGACGATGCCGCCGGACTGGGTATAGCGAAGAGCATTGTCAAGCAGATTGCCGATCAGGATTTGCAGAAGGTGATCTGCCGCATATACGCAGGCGGCAGATTTTGGCGGCTCGAAGCCCAGATCGATTTGTTTTGCTTCCGCAGCAAGCGCATGAGCCTCCACCGCTTCGCGGGCCGCCTGTGAAATATCGATGATTTGCTTCGGGATCTCCGGGCCGGTGCCGGCCTCCGCTTCAGTCAGCGCGAGCAATTGGTTGACCAGCCGTATGCCGCTCTGCACGCCTTTGCGCATCCCGTGAAGGGCTTCATCTTTCAGCAACGAATCCTCGTTGCGCAGCGCATAGGTGACCTGTGTATTTAAAACGCTCAGGGGTGTGCGCAGCTGGTGCGACGCATCGGCGATAAACCGGCTATGGGCCAACATGTGCCGGTTCAGACGGCCAACGTAGTCGTTCAGCGCCGCAACCAGCGGTCTTAACTCGGTGGGCACGCGCTGCTCGTCCAGCGTTTCCAGCGTGCCCGGTTTGCGCCGCAGCATATGATCGCGCAACGCCAGGATCGGTGCCAGCCCGCGCCGCAGTCCGAACCACAGAAACAAGAACACGATCGCCAGCATCACCAACTGCTCGCGAATCTCATTTTTCCAAATCGCTCGCGTCAATGCGGCGCGTGCCTTCAGTGTCTGACCAACTTCAATAATCACCGGCCCAGCAGGTCCGCCCACCACGTGCTGGCCGTAAGCGACGGCATGGACCGGTTCGTCACGCATCAAGGTATCAAAGAAAATCGACTGTTCGGCCAAAGGCTTGTGTTTTGGCGCCTCCATTTCGTAATAACCCGAAAGCAACAGGCCATCCGGCGAGGTTACGCGATAGTAGACGCGGTCACGATAATCACCGGCAACGAAAAGCTCCAACGCGGCTGGCGGAATCTGCACTACAAAGGCACCGTCTGCAAAATTGATCTGCTGGCCGATCATGCGAGCGGAACCGGTCAGCAGTTGTTCCTGAATCACGACGGCAGTATCGGCAGAGCTGCGATAGTTGCTCCACGCATCGAATACGCCAGTCGCCGCAAGTGGCAAAATCAGCCAGACCAGCAGTTGCGTGCGCAGGCTATCAAACTTCATTGCGTTGTTTGAGGAGATAACCCAGTCCGCGCAGAGTAACGATGGAAACGTCGCC
>JANYFH010000379.1 GCA_025362705.1 Betaproteobacteria bacterium | reverse complement strand
CGTCGCGGCACGTGCGCTCTGCCACGTCGATAACGCCTACTACCTAAGTAATGTTGATGTTAGCGCCATGGCATGCAAAACCAACACGCAATCCAACACCGCCTTCCGCGGCTTCGGCGGACCGCAGGGCGCAATCGTGATCGAAAATATTATCGACAACATTGCCCGTGAATTGGGCAAGGATCCGCTTGATATTCGAAAACTTAATTTTTACGGCAAGACCGAACGCAACACCACACATTACGGCATGACGGTTGAAGACAATGTCATTGCCGAACTCGTCGCCGAATTGGAAATAAACAGCGACTATCGCAAACGCCGCAGCGAGGTGCGCGCCTTCAATGCCGCGAGTCCTGTACTCAAGAAAGGTCTCGCGCTCACACCAGTGAAATTCGGCATCTCGTTCAATATGGTTCACTACAATCAGGCTGGCGCATTGGTGCACATCTACACCGACGGCTCGGTGCTGGTGAATCATGGCGGTACGGAAATGGGGCAGGGCCTGAATACCAAAGTGGCGCAGGTCGTTGCTGCCGAGCTTGGCATCAGCCTGAATCACGTGCGCTGCACGGCGACTGATACCAGCAAGGTTGCGAATACCTCGGCGACGGCGGCATCCACCGGCAGCGATCTCAATGGCAAGGCAGGCCAGGATGCCGCGCGCCAGATCAAGACACGACTGCAGCAATTTGCGGCGAGCGTGTTTGGCGGCAGCAGCGATGAAGTCGTGTTCGCCAGCGACATGGTTACTGCGAATGGCAATTCATTACCGTTTCCGGAATTGGTTCTGCGCGCCAACCACGCACGCGTGCAGCTTTGGTCGGACGGCTTTTATGCCACGCCGAAACTGCACTGGGATCGCACCACCCTGACTGGGCGACCGTTCTTTTATTTCGCCTATGGCGCAGCCGTATCAGAGGTTATTGTCGATACGCTCACCGGCGAATGGAAACTGCTGCGTGCAGATTTGTTGCACGACGCGGGAAATTCGATCAATCCAGCCATCGATGTGGGTCAGGTTGAAGGCGCGTTCATCCAGGGCATGGGTTGGCTGACGACCGAGGAACTCTGGTGGAACAAAGACGGCAGATTGATGACCCACGCGCCATCGACTTACAAGATTCCCGCTGTGAACGATTGTCCCGCAGATTTCCGTACCGCGCTATACAAAAACGTCAACGTGGAAGACACCATACATCGCTCGAAGGCGGTCGGCGAGCCGCCGTTGTTGTTGGCGTTTTCGGTGTTCTTTGCGATTCGCGATGCGATTGCGAGTGTGGCCGATTACACGGTAAATCCTCCGCTCAATGCGCCTGCGACGGGTGAGGCGATCATGCGTGCTGTCGGGGCTGTGCGCGAGCAACAGCGGGCGTGACATGGGCGACTGGGTTTCATTTCTGCGGGAGGCAAAGCAACGCGGTGAGACCGCAATCGTCATCACCGTCGCTGCGACCAAAGGCTCGGTGCCGCGCGACACCGGAACCAAAATGGTTGTCACCGCAAACGATGTACATGGCACCATCGGCGGCGGCCATCTTGAATTCAAGGCCATCGATGGTGCGAGGAACATGATTGCGGCTAGTGGCGCGCGCGAGGTACACCGCTTCGTACTCGGTGCAACATTGGGCCAATGTTGCGGCGGCGTGATGAATCTGGAGTTTGAGGCAGTGGCTGCGGATGCCGAATGGATTGAACCAGCTGCTGTGCGCACGGACGATTTTCACCTTGTGCTTTTCGGTGCCGGGCACGTCGGCCGCGCGGTTGTGAAAGTGTTGTCAGAACTCTCGTGCACGATCACGTGGATCGATAGCCGCGAAGACGAGTTTCCGAAAGACATTCCGGCCAACGTAAAGTGCGTTTGTACCGAAGAGCCAGAGTGCGAGATTGATGCGGCGACTGTGGCCAGTTATTTTCTCGTCATGACACATAGCCACGCGCTCGACCAAACGCTCAGCGAACGCATTCTACGCCGCGCAGATTTCGCTTACTTTGGTCTCATCGGATCGCTCACAAAACGCCGTCAATTTGAACGGCGGCTGCAGGATCGCGGCATTTCAGCCGCGCAATTGGGGAGCATGAGTTGCCCAATCGGCGCGGTGGGCATCTATGGCAAGGAACCGGCCACGATCGCGATTGCCGTTGCCGCAGAAATCCTGCAGCGACGCAGCAAACTCAGCAGCACTGAATCCGTGACTACGAGGGCCGTATCGTAATGGAAGCCTATGTCGTCGAGTGGCTGAGTCTCCTGGTGCGCTGGCTGCACCTGATCGCAGGCATTGCATGGATCGGCGCGTCGTTTTATTTCATCATGCTCGACAATTCACTTTCCAAACCAGCGAAGGCTGAAGACGCGACGCGTGGCGTGTCCGGTGAATTGTGGGCGGTGCATGGCGGCGGTTTGTATCAGAGCCAAAAATTCCTGGCAGGCCCCAAAGGCGAAGCGCTATCGAACAATCTGCACTGGTCGAAATACGAGGCCTATACCACCTGGCTCTCCGGCATGGGATTACTCGCAATCATTTATTGGTTCGGCGCCAGCACATACCTGATCGACAGGAGCGTGATGGCATTGACGCCGGTGCAGGCGATTGGTATCAGCATCGCATCCATCGTGGGCGGCTGGGTGGTTTATCACACGTTGTGTACGTTTTTCGGCAACAACGAAAAGGTGCTGCTGGCATTACTGTTTACGCTGGTGATCGCGCTGGATTGGGGATTGTTTCAGGTATTCAGCGCGCGTGCCGCCTTCCTTCACGTCGGCGCGGTGCTTGGCAC
>JANYFH010000350.1 GCA_025362705.1 Betaproteobacteria bacterium | reverse complement strand
CTGCCACAAGCCGTCGATGCGGCGGGTAACAACCATGCGCAGGCAATGCTTGAGCGCGATGTGACTAACTTGCGCAATTATTTCGGCCGATTCGCGCCCGAACTGCTCGCAACAAATTACGGTCGTGAAATTTGGGCGCAGTATGAAGCGGGCACACTGACACCAGATGTCGTGCTTACCGGGCGATTCGAACGGAAGCAGAAGGCTATCGACATGGATAGCGTGTTGCGGGAAATCGAGGACACGCGGCTGGAGGAAGCGGCGCGTTTATTGCGGATGCTGGGCTAACAAGGAAATCAACGATGAAATTAACTATTGCATTCAAGTTCATGCTCAACCGTCGCTGCAGCGTTGCGATTGTTGCCGCCACAACGCTTTTGCTGGCTGCCTGTGCAAACACCGGTTCCGTTCAACCACCCACGCTTTCCAAAGAGCGCATTGCTGAAATTCTCGCGAGCCCGGATCGGCGGGAAACGGACCGCACCAATGACATTCGCCGTAAACCTGCCGACATGCTGGCCTTCATCGGTATTCGTCCAGGCATGGTTGCCCTCGACGTGGTGGCTGGCGGTGGCTACACCACTGAACTGCTTGCACGGGCGGTCGGCCCGACCGGGCGTGTGTACGGCCAAAGCGCGCCGCGCAATCCCACGCCGCCTGCGGTGCCACTGGCAACGCCAGAAGGCAATAGCCATCCAAATTTGGCAGCGGCCCCCGTTGTGCCAGCGCCGACTGCGATGCCTGCGCCACGACCGACATCGGCACAGATGCTGGCTGAACGGGCAAAAAATTCGGGGCTAAGCAACATCGTTGCAGTGGAGCAGAAATACGACAATCCCGTTCCAGCCGAGCTGGCATCGAACGCGCTCGATCTCGTCACGCTGATGTTCAATTATCATGACCTCGCGTATCAGCCGATTGATCGCGCACAGATGAATAAGGCAATATTTTCTGCGCTGAAGCCAGGTGGCATCTATGTGATTGCCGATCACGCGAGTCGTCCGGGTACAGGAATCAGCGAGGCGAGCACATTGCATCGCATGGAAGACGCGTTTCTGAAAAAAGAAATAGAAGCTGCCGGATTCAAACTTGCAGGAGAGGGTAAATTCTTGCGCAATCCGAATGATCCGCGCGACAAAAATACGCCTAATCCGCCAATGCCGAAAGACGAATTCGTATTCAAGTTTGTGAAGCCGTAGGGTTGGTGGATGCAGTGCGCTCGCTAAGTACTATGGCGAAGTGCTCGCGGAATCAAGCTACGCTCACCAATACTGAATGCGCCCTCGATCGCCAGCGCCATCACCGCAATAGGGATAGCACCCGCGAGTAATGTGGCATTGTCGTTCAATGCCAAGCCGGTGACGATCCGCTCACCGAACCCGCCCGCACCGATAAAAGCGGCGATGGTGGCAGTGCCGACGTTGATGACTGCCGACGTTTTGATGCCCGCCAATATGGTGGGTCGCGCAAGCGGCAGTTCGATCAGGCGAAGAATCAATGACGGCGTCATGCCCAAGGATTGCGCTGCCTGCTTCATCCCGCGCGGAATCTGTGTAAGACCTGCGTGGGTATTACGCACGATGGGCAATAAGGCATAGACAGCGAGGGCTATGAAGGCGGGGGTCAAACCGATTCTTCCTGTGATTGGGATCAGGATCGCAAGAAGCGCGAGCGAAGGGATGGTTTGTAATACACCCGCTAGGCCAAGAATGATTGTCTCAGCAGTGAGATGTCGAGCCGCAAGAATGCCTAATGGCACCCCGATAGCAACGCTTGCCGCGAGCGATAGAAATACCAGTGCAAGATGTTCCACAGTGAGCCGCCACAAGTCCGGGCCGAAAAGTTTTGACCAAAAACTGCTGGCAGCGTCGGCCCGAACTGTTGTCGGCTTTTCATTGTTCACAACTGTAGCTCGTGATCGATTCAGAAATTCACGCGCGATTTCATCAAACGCTTTCTGATCAATTTCTGCAGCGGCATTCATGCGTTGCATGCTCACGTCGTCGATGCTGCTTTCGAGTTTGGCGATTGCAGCCCACGTCTTCGGTAAGCGAGCTGATAGATCGGCTTTGTGCAGCAGTACGGCGTCATAGCGTGGAAAGTATTGCGCATCGTCAGCCAGCACTGTCATCTGATATTTGCCGATCTTGGCGTCAGTCGAATAGATGTCGATGATATCGACCTGGTTTTGTGCAATCGCTTCATACGCAAGGCCGTGATCAATTCCGCGCGGTGTCGCAAACTGTAGCGCATAGACTTTCTTCAGGCCGGGCCACCCGTCTGCGCGGCCGATGAATTCCTGCGACAGTCCAAGCCTTAGTTGTGGATGTGTCTTAAGATCGGAAAGGCGTGCGATGTTCTGTGCGGCGGCGAAATCGGCACGCATCGCCAGCGCATAAGTGTTGTTGAATCCCAGCGGCACCGAAACCTGTAGCCCCATCGTCGCGAGTTTTGCATTGAGTTTGTGCATAGACGGCACATGGTCAAGCTTGAGAATTTCGCGGGCAATTGTGCCGGTGTATTCAGGGTAGACATCGATACTGCCTGCATGCAAAGCGCTCAACAAAATCGCTGTGTTACCCAGACCCTGCCGGTGTGACACCGCCACTTCGTCCGCGGTCTTCGCGGTTTGCGCAATAATTTCGCCCAGAATATAGGATTCAGTGAAGCGCTTGGAGCCGACGTTAAGCGGCTCGCTGATGGCAGGCAGCGCAAACGCAACTAAAACCAAGCCTACCGCAATCGCCCTCAACGATTTCATTTTCCCAATGCCTCCGCGCACCATTCGCGTTAAGACACTAAAGTAGCGTGCACGGGCAATACGGCTGTGCCTGGCGCTAAAGCAGCGTCACTTCAGTTGCGACTAGGTGTCCGTTTGTCGTCTGCGCTTTGATGCGCACAGTGCGACCGTTGGCAAGATTGGCTGCCGTACCGCCGATGAACGTGGCAGTCGAGGCGTTGAGGGATTCGCCGCGCACCGTAAAATTCGCGGCGGATATAAAGTTGGCGATGTCTCCCTGAACTACATACTGAATACGCTCGCCTACTGCGATGAGGCGAAAATCTGTTGCCGTCAGCGCGCCGGCAGATTTGCGCCCTTTCACTTGTACACGGGCACCGACGATGGCGCTGGATGCATTCGCCGCAGGTGGGTCGACATCGGTGTCATTCAATCGGAAACGACCATTTGCGCCCAGGCTCTGTATCACGCCATCCAGCACGATGATCGCGTTGT
>JANYFH010000276.1 GCA_025362705.1 Betaproteobacteria bacterium | reverse complement strand
GGAAGAGCGAAACGCACGCTGGGTGCGGATGGCGTCATTTCTTTTCAACGCGTTTAGCCGCGATGCGATAGCTTGCTAAATCCCGGGCTCCACAGGTGGCTCGGCGCTCGGCAAGCGCACGGCGAACGTGGTTCCGCTCTCACCTTGCGCAGTTTTGCTCGATACTTTGATTGAGCCGTGGTGCCGCTCAATCACCGTCTTCACAAACACCAGCCCCAAGCCAATGCCGTCCTCCTCCGGCTGCCCTTCGTGTTTCAAACGCGAAAACCGTGTGAACAACTTTGATAAATCAGCATCTGCAATTCCGTAGCCCTGATCCGTTACATTGAACAGCCAATTACCGGCATCGTGCAGCAAGTTCAGTGACACCTGCGTTTCCGGTGGACTGTACTTGATGGCATTCGAGAGCAGATTGATTAGCGTGCGCGTCAGCAGATCGCGATCTCCCATCACCCATGCGTCGTGCTCGTCTTCAATAATGGTGACCGCAATTCTTTTTGCTGATGCCAGTGACCACGCCTCCTCTGCAGCATCACGCATCAATTCGTGCAATTCAACCAGTACAAAATCCTGCGGCCTGGCGCGTTCGGCATTGGCCAGCCGCAAGAAATCATCTGCGAGGTTTAATGTGCGCCTTGAGTACTTGCCGATGCGTTCAACCAGACGCTCAACAGGCATGAGAGCAGGCTCTTCGCGTTGCATTTCGAGCAACGTAAGAATCGACGCCTGTGGAGAGCGCATATCGTGCGACAGAAAGCGCAAGGCCTCGTCGCGGCGGCGTTCGGATTCGCGCAACGGCGACACATCCATCATCGTCACAATCGAGCCGGTGCGCACGCCGCGTGCCGAAAAAGATGGCGCGATATTCACCAGGAACTCCTGATCCTGCGGCCCTTTCGCCTCCAGCGAGATCGATTTGGTCTCGCCGTGCGCGTCGGTCCATATTTCACACCAGGTACGCTGCTCGCCGTGACGCAGCGTCACGAGCAGGGCAAATAAATCGCAGCCCTCCAGTGACTTTGCCGGTCGCGGTATCACATGGTTTTCGTCGAGTGCGGCGAACATCCTGTCAGCACTGGTATTGGCAAACAGCACGTGTGCGGAGGAATCAGTTACCAATACTGCTTCCGGCACACTTTCAAGGCTGTCGGCCACAAAACGATTCAGGTTGCGCATGCGCTGCGTGGCGGCTTGCAAAGTCGCAATTCTGTTCTCGATTGCGTCAGGCGCAAACGACCGTTTGCTGACTTGCGGTGCAATGCGGTCGGCCGCTTCCTGAGGCACAACGATTGGTTCGCGTTCGAGACGCTGCAGTTCGTCATCAAAGAAGCGCTGCGTCGCTTCGAGCTTGCGCCAGCTCCAGAGCGGATACGCAAGCAGCAACACACACATAGGCACCACTGGTGATATCCACCAATAGGCGTGGCGAAAAATGAGCGCCGAGCCGAGTAGTGCCAATCCAATCAAGATGGCTGTCAGTATCAAGGATTGGCGTGGACTCCACCAAAGATAAACCAGCATCACAATCAACATCAGCGTTACTGCAATAGCGCCGGTTTGCACGCTGCTCGCGCGGCGAATATCGATTCCTTCACGCAGGCCCTGCAGAATATTGGCGTGAATCTCGATTCCCGGCATCGCACTGGCTTGGCCCGAAACCGGTGTGGGAAATTCATCGCGCAAACCCGACGCCGTCGTGCCGACCAAAACAATTTTTCCCTTGAAGGTGTCGGCGGGATATCCACCGCGTAGAACATCGACATACGAGATTCGTTTGAAATGGCCCGGCGGACCCGCGAACGGTATCTGGTACAAATGGTCGCGCGCCCAAGGCTGCCCCATCGCAGCTTGATCCAGACTTACCGTCCCAGGCAGCGCACGTTCCGGTGGCCAGTGCACAGTGTCCGCCAGCGAGAGTATCGCCAGTGCGAGATGCGGGTGGCGCGCAGTGCCACCGCCAGCGCGAAGATAGATGCTGCGAACGACACCATCCGCGTCGATGTTGGTGTCAATCTGCGCAAGTTTTGCGGTCGCAGTCGCAAACACTGCCACCGGCAATGCCTCTCCTGTCATCTCGCCATCAACCACGCTTTTTATTACGGGCAAGATCACACGGCCATTGTTGCGAATCGCTTCACCAAGCACACGATCCGCATTCGGATCGCTCTTGTCAGGCTCAGTTAATACGATGTCAAAGCCGATCGCCCGAGCCTGTTCTGCAGTGAGCTTTTCAATCAATGTAGCGTGTACCGCGCGCGACCATGGAAAACGACCCATCTGCTGAACGCTCTCTTCATCAATGCCGACGATGATGATGTCGTCCTGCGGCGCGCGGTGAATAAGCGCAATTGCCTCATCGTACAGCGTTTGATCCAGACGAAAAAACCAATCCCACTTAAGCGCGGATACAGTGCCACCGAGCAACAGCAAACTGATAAGCACCCATTCGCGGATCACCGGTTGACGTAGCAGGGCGGCAACACGCAAGCTAGGTCGACCTTAGTTGGCGGCGGGCTGTGCAGCGGGTTTAGGCACGATCTGCGTTGAGAGCCACCATCCTGCGGGATATACTTCGAGCAGACGCGGTTCACTCCAGGTGCCGCCGACGGCACGTACCCGAATATAGTAGGCATTGACTGAGAGTCCGGCTAAATCCAGCTTGTTACCCAAAATAACGCGGTCGGAAACGATGCTGGCAAACCTGTCATCACGTGCAATTTGCACCTGATAGGATTGTGCAACTGAGCCATCAATTTGAAGTGATGTACTGCCACCTGTCGATGCCATCTTAAGTACTGGTGCATCAGCCGCGCCGACGAACGATAAGGTCTCGCTCCACGGGCCAGTGTTACCTTTTGCATTCACCGCAGCGACGCGCCAGAAATAAGGTGTCGGCTTCAGAGTTGTTGCAGGTGACAGCATTACGCGCAACGCCACTTGCTCGTCCACAACCGGCTTCGCAAACAATGCGTCCTCAGACAATTGAACACGGTACGCAACCGCATCGGCTGAAGCCTGCCACACCAGTGAAACGCGGCCGTCCGAAAATCCGGTTTTCCCGCGGGGTGCGGTAAGCGACGGCGGAAGTGGACGTGCTTTTACGGTGAACGCATGCGATGCATCCTTGCCCTCCAGTCCGTTCACATCGACACCCCTGAATCGCGCAAAAAGATCGCCGTCAGGCAAATTCACAAATGCCACATCCGGTGTATCCGACGATGCGTTCGCAAGCAGGTTTGTAAACGCGCCATCGAGCGCGACCTGGGCGCGATACGCTACGGCAGCGGGCACAGACGGAAATGAAAATCGCACCTCGGGTTTTTGAAATTGCGCACCCAGCATCGACACGTCCGGAGCAGCCAGCAACGCGATTGGCGGCGACGGTACTTTACCCGCTTCGACAAATGTACCGAACCCAGCGCGCAACCCTACAACTGCCGAATTCGAGACGGCGTTTTGTGTCACTGCTGACGCAGACGTGACCGCAACCAAACCCTCCACCACTTCACCTTGGCCACGCTTTCCCGATTCGTCCGCAGCCACACGAAACATGGTGCCGCGCACGCCCATGTTGGATGTCGGCGTGCGAATTTCATAACGGGCGCCGGAATTTTTCTGCTTCGCCGCAGTGGTCTCAATGCGTCCGCTATCGAGCCGCACCACCGTGTCGGTGACGCCACCGGTATTGGCCAACTGGCGTGCCGTTTCCAGTCGCACAACGGATTTTGGTTGCACCGTCAGTGTGGAGCCATCGGCGAGCCTGATGGTAATGAAACTGGCGTCGCCCGTAGTCAGTTGCCCACCTTCGCTGATTTTGCTGCCGGTTGCGACGGGACCAGCACTCGCTGTAACGGTGCCTTGTGTCGAGATGACCTCAGCCGCTGCCAGGTCGGCGCGCATGGCCGACACCGGAATTCTGATCAGCGAACCAACCGGCATTGCACGCGGGTTCTTGACGACGTTGAATTTCTGGAAAATTTGCCAATCACCACGATTGATGAGATAGCGGTTTGCCAATTTCAGCAGCGTATCGCGCGCTTGTACGGTGTGCGTAAAAAAGCGTTGTTCGTCGGCATGCACGGAGAAGCTGCCCAGCAAAAAACAGGTAAACGCAGCGATGCGTCGCAGGATTTTCAACTTGATTTCCCCGGGTATGAGTACGATAAATTGTTACGTTTTTTCGGCAGTATTAAACGTCAGGAACTCAGCACTCAAGCTGAAATTTCGTCCGGAATGCTGACTTTCTCAAGCCGGTAACCAAAGTTGTAAACCGGTGTCAGTCGCACGCCGCGTGCAGGACCAATTTCCAGTTTCTTGCGGACGCGACTCACATGCGTATCGACGGTTCGCGACTGAACGTCCGAGGACCGTCCCCACACGCTTTCCGAAATGTGACCGCGCGAAATCAGGCGTCCAATATTGCGAAACAGAAACACCGTCAGTTCATATTCCTTATCTGTCATTTCAATCGGGACACCGGCCAGCGTCACCACACGATCAACAAGATTGATTAGGTAGGATCCGACCGAGATCGGCTCCACTCCGGAATCCTTGGGGCGTGTTCGTCGCAGCAGCGATTCAACGCGCGCCAGTAATTCGAGCCGGCGAACCGGCTTTACCATGTAGTCATCCGCGCCCGCTGTCAGCGCCGCAACGATGTCTGTTTCGGAGTCGCGGCTGGTCGCAAACAATACCGGCACCGTTGATAACTGTTTCTCGCGCAGCCAGCGAACGACTTCTTCCCCTGACAGATCCGGCACGTGCCAATCGAGCATGAACAGATCAAAACTTTCGCGAGCCGCTTCCCGTACGATCGTTTTTCCCGAGGTGAAATTGTGAACAACATGGCCTGCCGCTTCTAGCCAGTGTTGCATTGTTGTACCTACGGCGACATCATCTTCGAGTAATGCTATTCGCATGCCTTCCCCAATCTGTTTTACCACTTCATTCCGGTTCCGTATGATTTTAGACGGTTTGGTCGATTCTGCGCTCTCAAACGGTACCTGCGCGTCTCAATCCGACCCGTCTGCGGGTACCCGCTCCAGTCGATAGCCGGTATTGTAAATGGGCTGAAGGCGATAACCATTGCCCGGCGAGAGATCCAGCTTTTTTCGGATACGCGAGATGTGCGTGTCGATGGTTCTCGACAGCTCTGATATCGAACGGCCCCAAACCGCGTTTGAGATCATTTCGCGGGGCAGTAGTTTTCCGGAATTCCTGAACAAAAAAATCGCCAGCTCAAATTCCTTTCCAGTCAAATCAACGGCCTGCTGACCGCGAAATACCTGCCTCCCACCGGGATCGAAACGATATATACCGAAAATTTCCTCGGAAACTCCAATCGGCCCGCGGTTTACGCGCCGCGTTACGGCGTTGATGCGCGACAGTAACTCGTGATGACGAACCGGCTTGATCAGATAATCGTCGGCACCCGCGTCAAGAGCGCGAACGACATCGGTCTCGGCGTCGCGGATGGTGATAAATAATACCGGCGCGACAATTTGCGGCTGTGCCTTCAGGAGCTTGAGTACTTCCAAACCGGTGATACCCGGCAACACCCAATCGAGTAAAAAAACCTCAAAACCCTGAAGGGATGCATGGCTGAGAAGCTTGGCGCTCGACGAAAAAAGCGTCACACGATGATGGGCGTCTTCCAACCACTTTTTTGTGATCGCACCAACTTCCGGATCATCTTCAAGAATTGCAATTTGCATAACGGCTTCCTTTGACGTTTACCAGTTTACGCATTTCGCAGTAATACGCCGCCTGGCATCCCCGGAGAGTAGGCTCTATTTTGCTAAATACGAAACGTCTTCACACAGGTTACAAAGGCGACACAAATCGATGCCGCGCGACGCAACGCTAACGCAGCGCTTTCATGCCTTCCTCAAGACCTTTTACCGTCATTGGATACATCCTGTCCTCCATCAACTCGCGCGCAATTTTGATCGACTGCGTCCATTGCCAGTGCGCTTCCGGCGTCGGATTGATCCAGATCGCGCGGCGATACAAATCAGTGAGACGCTTCAGCCACACGATGCCCGTTTCATCGTTCCAGTGCTCGACGCTGCCACCGGGCTGCAAAATTTCATATGGGCTCATGGTCGCATCGCCAACGATGATCAGCTTGTAGTCGTGCCCGTATTTATGTAGCACATCGAAAGTGGAAAATTTTTCATTGTGCCGCAGGCGGTTATTGCGCCAGACCGATTCATAAATAAAATTATGAAAATAAAAATATTCGAGATGTTTGAATTCAGTTTTGCAGGCCGAGAACAATTCTTCGCAGCGGTGCACGTAGTCGTCCATCGAGCCGCCAATATCCAGAAACAACAGCACTTTCACTTTGTTGTGCCGCTCAGGCACCAGCTTCACATCCAGGTAGCCTGCATTGTGGGCGGTTGAACGAATGGTGCCATCCATGTCCAGTTCTTCTTCGGCACCTTCGCGCGCGAATTTGCGCAGCCGCCGCAATGCCAGCTGGATGTTGCGAATGCCCAATTCAACGTTATCGTCGTAGTCGCGGAATTCGCGTTTGTCCCATACCTTCACCGCGCTGCGATTGCGGGAGCCATCCTGACCGATACGGATACCTTCAGGGTTGTAGCCGTAGGCACCGAATGGCGATGTGCCCGCCGTGCCTATCCATTTGGAACCACCCTGATGTCGTTCTTTTTGCTCTGCAAGACGCTGCTTCAGTGTCTCAATCAATTTGTCCCAGCCGCCCAGCGCCTCGACCTGCGCTTTCTCTTCTTCCGTCAGCAAACGCTCGGCAAGTTTTTTTAGCCACTCTTCTGGTATGTCGGCGGGCAACACTGCATCCAGCGCTTCCACGCCTCTGAAGTAGGCCGCGAAGGCGCGATCAAAGCGATCGAAGTTGGCTTCATCTTTCACCAGACAGATGCGCGACAGATGATAAAAATCATCAACGCTGCCGTGGATCACACCTTGTTGCATGGCCTCGCAGAGCATCAGGTATTCCTTCACCGATACCGGCAAACCACCCTGCTTCAAGGAAAGGAAAAAATCGATCAGCATATTTGCGTAGAACGCCTATTGGTGCGGGTTTTCAGCCACTTTCACGCTACGACGCCCTATTGGCGGGGGCTTCCATCCGATGGGTCAGATTTCGCTTCACGCCTGGCCATTCGCTGGCGATGACGCTATAAACACAGGTGTCGCGCAATGTACCGTCCGGCATCAGCCGGTGATTACGCAAAATACCATCGAGCTTGGCACCGAGGCGCTCGATGGCTGCGCGTGATCGCACGTTGAAAAAATTGGTGCAGAATTCTACGGCGATCGCATCCCGCGCTTCGAACGCATGTTGCAGCAACAGAAGTTTGCATTCGGTGTTGATTGCGGAACGTTGCGCACTCGCGGCGTACCATGTGAACCCGATTTCCAGGCGGCGGTGCGCAGACTCGATAAAGCAATAGCGTGTGCATCCGACAATCCTGTCGTCGGCGAGTCGCCGCACAACAAACGGCATTGAACGTCCTGCCGCACGCTCAGCGAGCGCTGTTTCGATATACGCCAGTGTTTTGTCGGGCGAAGGCACACTGGTAAACCACAGCTTCCATAGTTCGCCATCTGCCGCCGCTTCCTGCAAAGCAGGCATATGACCCATCTCCAAAGGAATCAACTCCGCGAATTTCCCCTTCAATGTAACCGGAACAATCCAGCTCACTGGCGAGCTCTCTTCGACAGAAAAACGAGTTTCTCAAACAAATGCACATCCTGTTCGTTCTTGAGGAGCGCGCCGTACATCGGTGGAATCAGCTTGTTGGCGTCTCCTGATTTCAATGCCTCCGGCGGAATATCTTCAGCGACGAGCAATTTTATCCAGTCGAGCAATTCGGAAGTCGATGGTTTTTTCTTCAGTCCCGGCATTTCGCGGATATCGAAAAATACTTCCATTGCTTCCTTGAGCAGTGCTTTTTTCAAGCCCGGGAAATGCACATCGACAATTTGCTGCATGGTGTTTTTATCCGGAAACCGGATGTAATGAAAAAAGCAGCGCCGCAGGAACGCATCGGGCAATTCTTTTTCGTTATTGCTGGTGATGAAAATGATCGGCCGGTGCTTGGCAACCACGGTCTCACGGGTTTCGTAGCAATAGAATTCCATGCGATCAAGCTCACGCAACAGATCATTGGGAAATTCAATGTCGGCTTTGTCGATTTCATCAATCAACAGCACCACCTGGTCATCCGCATCGAAGGCGCGCCACAGCGTGCCTTTATGAATGTAATTCCTGATATCCCTGACTTTCTCTTCGCCAAGCTGCGAATCGCGCAATCGGGATACGGCGTCGTACTCATAGAGCCCCTGCTGGGCTTTGGTGGTGGATTTGATGTGCCATTGCAACAGCGGCTTGCCGAGTGCAGCAGCAACTTCCTCGGCGAGCATGGTCTTGCCGGTACCCGGTTCGCCTTTGATGAGCAAAGGCCGCTGTAGCGTGACGGCGGCATTGACGGCGAGCTTCAAGTCATCCGTCGCAATATAGTTTTGACTGCCTGTAAACTTCATGGATTGGCTGCACATTGATAGAGATACTCACATTATACGTTTGGAGACTGCCATGAAGTTTTGCCCCACACTGCTCGCAATTGCCTGCCTGCCTGCATTGGCATCAGCGCAAACCAGCGTCACCATCTACTCCAGTGCGCAGCCCGGTACATTGTCGCCAGCGACATTTCGAAATGGCGGCGAAGGATTCGCGATTCCTGGTTATGGCGTGGTCAGACAGTCGCAAGACGTCGACCTCACCAAAGGCAGAACGATCATTCGCATCTCTGATGTACCTGCGCTGATTGACCCGACAACGGTATTGTTCGAATCGCTTACCGATCCTGCCGGCACCCGCGTGGTGGAACAGAGTTTTGAATTTGATCTCACCAGTACCGCAAAGCTGCTGCAAAAACATCTGGATCGCGAAGTGATGGTTGAGCAGGTACGCGGGCAAACAGTCGAGTCAATTACCGGCACGCTGATTGGCACGCAGGGCGGCCTGATTTTACGACTGCCCGATGGGGCCATCCGTACGGTCAGCAACTATTCGGGCGTGCGCCTGGCGACGCTTCCCGGCGGGCTCATCAGCAAACCGACACTGGTGTGGGATGTCGCTGCCGAGCGCAGCGGCACGCACAAATCGCGTTTCAGTTATCAAACGGCTGGAATCACATGGTGGACCGATTACAA
>JANYFH010000261.1 GCA_025362705.1 Betaproteobacteria bacterium | reverse complement strand
TCGACGTTTGGAAAGCGTGGCAGCAGTTCGGACTTGATGCGCTGCACCGCGAAATCGACCACGCCGGCAACGCACTGCACCGTGGTCGTGATGGCGAGGATGTTGCGCGTGCCCACCGAGCCATCCGCATTGCGATATCCCTCAAAGGTATAACCCGCCAGCGGCAGCAACGGCGTCGGCTTGACCGTGGCAATCGGTAAATTGTCGAGTTCGCGCGCTGCGGGCATTTTCAGCAGACGCTCATGCACCCAACTGCCCGCAGCAATATCGCCGTGAGCGTAGCCAATGGGAATGCCATAGCGCAGCACTGGCCCGCCCGCCGCAATGTCTATCAGCGCAACCTTGTGACCCTGCGGCACGCGCTCGCGAAGCGTCAGCCCTTTCGGCAGCGTCAAATCGGATGGCAACATCGTGCCCGCCGCCAGGCCGCCGTCATTGGCTACGATGGCAACGTTGTCGCGCTCGTGCATGCGGATGGTGAGCGGAGGGCGGACTTGCTTAGTGGAAGACTGGGCGGAAGGCGTTGTGGTTTCAGACATTTTCATTTCCTGATCAGCGATTTGAACTCACGACAATTTCTTTCCGCGTCCACGCTTTGCATTTCTCACTCAAAGTAATGCCGAGGCCGGGACGCGTGGGCACCAGCATTCGACCATCGTGAATTTCCATGCGCTCGTTGAAGAGCGGCTCCAGCCATTCAAAGTGTTCAACCCAGGGCTCGCGCGGGTAGGCGGCGGCGACGTGAACGTGCAGTTCCATCGCAAAATGCGGCGCCAGCATCAGACCCGCATGGTCGGCCAGCGTGGCTACTTTCAAAAATGGTGTGATGCCACCGACACGCGGCGCATCGGGCATCAGGTAATCGGCGGCGCGATGCCGGATCAAGTCCCAGTGCTCGGCGGCACTGGTGAGCATTTCTCCCGTGGCGATTGGTGTATCAAACTGCGCAGCCAGCGCGGCGTGGCCCTCGTGATCGTAAGCATCGAGAGGCTCTTCGATCCAAACCAGATTGAAGGGCTCAAAGATCCGGCACATGCGCTGCGCGGTTGGTCGATCCCATTGTTGATTGGCGTCGACCATCAGCGGAACATCGTCACCCAAGTGTTTGCGCACCGCCTCAACGCGCTTAATGTCGAGCGCACGATCCGGCTGTCCGACCTTGAGCTTGATGCCGCCGATGCCGCGTGCGCGCGATGCGGCTGCGTTGACGAGCAACTGATCCAGCGGTGTGTGCAGAAATCCGCCGGACGTGTTGTAGCAGGCCACGGAATCACGATGCGCGCCCAGCAGCTTGGCAAGCGACAGGTTGGCGCGTTTCGCCTTCAGGTCCCACAGCGCAACATCAAATGCGCCGATCACTTGTGTGGCCATGCCACTGCGACCGACCGAAGCACCGGCCCAGCAGAGTTTGTCCCACAATCGCGCGATGTCATTCGGGTCTTCGCCGACCAAGGTCGGCGCGATTTCTTTTGCGTGCGCGAACTGCCCCGGTCCGCCTGCGCGTTTCGAGTAGCTGAATCCCAATCCTTGCAGACCACTTTCGCTTTCGATCTCCGCGAAAAGAATGGCAATCTCGGTCATCGGTTTCTGCCGACCAGTCAGCACCTTTGCGTCGCTGATGGGTGTGGCGAGTGGCAGATAGCAGGAAGAGACGCGAATGCGGGAGATGCGATCAGTCGGTATCGAAAGGCTCATTGAGTTTCTGATGGTCAAACTTTGGCAACTTCGTGCGAGGCCATGAGCTCAAGCGCGCGTACGACGGCTGAATGATCGAGATCGGCCAGGCCGTTGGCGGCACAGGCCTGCATCAGTTGCGCAGCGCTTGCGGTTTGCGGCAATGACACACCGAGTTCGCGCGCACCCTGCAATGCGAGTCCCAAATCTTTCTGGTGCAGGCGAATACGGAAACCCGGTGCAAAGGTTCGCTTGATCATGCGTTCGCCATGCACTTCGAGAATGCGACTCGCCGCGAAGCCACCCATGAGCGCCTGCCGAACTTTGGCCGGATCAGCGCCGGCCTTGCTGGCAAATACCAGCGCTTCACTCACCGCGGCGATGTTGAGTGCGACGATGATCTGGTTGGCGACCTTTGTAGTTTGCCCATCGCCATTGCTACCGACGAGCGTGATGTTCTTGCCAAGTTTTTCAAACAGGGGCTTGGCGCGTTCAAACGCGGCCTCGGAGCCACCAACCATGATGGTGAGAGACGCCGTTTTCGCACCGACTTCACCGCCCGATACCGGTGCATCCAGGTAATCGCTGCCGAGCGCATTGATCTTCGCAGCAAAGCGTTTGGTTTCCAGCGGCGAGATCGAGCTCATGTCGATTACCAATTTTCCCTTCGACAAACCAGATGCCAACCCATTTTCGCCAAACAGCACATCGCCGACATCCGGCGTATCCGGCAGCATCAGGAAAATGATGTCCGCTGCGCGCGCCACATCGGCGTTCGTTGCGCATTGGGTGGCGACGTTCAGCGCCTCGGGTACTTTGCTGCGGGTACGGACGAACATTTGATGTCCCGCAGCGAGCAGGTGTTGCGCCATGGGTGACCCCATGATGCCTAAGCCAATAAATCCGAGTTTCATGTTTTCAACTTTCGTGTGCGTGGGTTTTGCATACACTCAGTAAGAGCCTGATGCCTTCGGCGTTTGCGCGGCGCGCATCTTCGCCATCACACCTTGCGCACCCGCCGCCATGAGGCGAGCGTCAGACGCAATAGTGACGAACTGGAAGCCCTTGGCGATGCGTTTCAATGCCGCTTCAGGCGTGCCGTTATGGATGCCCGCGACGATACCGTGCGCTTTGGCGCGGGCGAGGATGTGATCGATGGCCTCAACGACCGGTGGATCGACATCGTCAAAAACTGGCGCACAACCGAGTGCGAGCGACAGGTCTGACGGTCCGATGTAGATTGCATCCAGACCGGGTGTGGAAAGAATGTCGTCAAGATTGTCCAACGCCTTCTTGGTTTCAATCATCGCAAACGTGACGATGGTTTCGTTCGCGTGTTTCGGATAATCTGCGCCGCCGTAAAGCAAAGCGCGGATCGGCCCGAAGCTGCGCGTGCCTTGCGGTGCGTAGTGGGTATACGCGACCAGTTTTTCGGCGTCCTCACGTGAGTTCACCATTGGGCAGATCACCGCATAAGCACCGGCATCGAGCGCTTTCATCAGAATGCCTGGCTCCAGCCACGGCACGCGGACAATGGGCACTGTATTGGTAGTGGAGATCGCCTGCAGCATCGGCACCATGCCCGAATAATCGATCACGCCGTGCTGCAAATCGATGACCAGCGAATCCCATCCCTGATGTGCCATGGTCTCGGCGGAAAAGCTGTTGGGAATGCCCAGCCAGCCGTTGATGACCGCGCCGCCGGATTTCCAGATGGCACGAAGGCGATTCTCTCTCATGTGAGCTCCTGTAGTTTTGCTAGCGCACCAGCGCCGGTTGTTTGGGATTGAATTTCCAGCTGGGAATCAGGTATTGCATGGCCGCCGCATCGTCGCGCTCGCCGAGACCGTGTTGCTGGTATAGCTGATTCGCTTTGTTGACCTCAATCATATCGAGCTCGACGCCGAGACCCGGCATGGGCGGTACTTGCACATGACCGTTGATAATTTGCAGCGGATTTTTGGTGAGACGCTGACCGTCTTGCCAAATCCAGTGCGTATCGATGGCGGTCACTCGCCCCGGTGCGGCTGCACCTACGTGCGTGAACATCGCCAGTGAAATGTCGAAGTGATTGTTGGAGTGCGAGCCCCAGGTGAGACCCCAGTCGCGACAGGTTTGCGCGACGCGTACCGATCCCGCCATCGTCCAGAAATGCGGATCGGCAAGTGGAATATCGACCGACTGCAATGACAGCGCGTGAGTCAGTTGCCGCCAATCTGTGGCGATCATGTTGGTCGCGGTGGGTAGTCCCGTCGCGCGACGAAATTCCGCCATCACTTCTCGCCCGGAAAAAACATCTTCCGCGCCGCACGGGTCTTCCGCGTACGCGACCACGTTGCGCATGTCGCGCATAAGGCGAATCGCGTCTTTGAGCAGCCAGCCGCCGTTCGGGTCCAGCGTGACGCGCGCGTCGGGAAAGCGTTCGTGAAGCGCAGTGACAGCTTCGATCTCTTCCTCGCCCCGCAACACGCCGCCTTTCAACTTGAAATCGTTGAAGCCATAGCGTTCGCGCGCCGCTTCAGCAAGTCGCACAATGGCTGCAGCATCCATCGCGGGTTCGTGGCGTATTCGGCTCCACGTGTTGTTGGCTTCGGGGTCGTTGGCGTAGTCGAGATCCGTTTTCGCGCGATCACCGACGTAGAAAAGATAGCCCAGCATCTCCACCGAGTCGCGCTGCTGGCCTTCACCCAGCAGTGCGGCCACCGGCACGCCAAGCTGTTTACCGAGAAGATCGAGCATCGCCGATTCGATGGCAGTGACCGCGTGTATGGTGGTACGCAGATCGAACGTCTGCTGCCCGCGCCCGCTCGCATCGCGATCGGCGAATTTCTGCTGCGCCTCGCGCAACACGGCCAGCCACGCGCCGATTGCTTGACCGACAACCAGCGGGCGCGCATCTTCCAACGTCTGACGTATTTTCTCGCCACCCGGCACTTCGCCCACCCCGGTGTTTCCCGTACTGTCGGTGAGGATGAGCAGATTACGGGTGAAAAAAGGTCCATGCGCGCCACTGAGATTCAGCAGCATACTGTCGCGACCGGCCACAGGGATGACGCGCAGTTCTGTAATGCGCGGCGTGTTTTCTGTAGACAAGATGGTTACTCAGTCGGCGGTGATTTTTCCGACTTCGATTACCTTCTTCCAGCGCGCAAATTCGGTAGCCTGAAACGCGGTGAATTGTGCGGGCGTGTTACCGACAATTTCGAATCCCAGATCAAGCAGCTTGGCTTTGACCTGCGGATCATTGAGACCTGCCACCAGCGCGGCATGTAGCTTTGACTTGATATCGGCCGGAAGCCCTTTTGGCGCGGCGAAGGCTTGCCACGAATATACGGTGACACCCTTGATGCCAAGTTCGTTCATCGTCGGAACGTCCGGCAACAGTGGTGAACGCTTTTCGCTGGTGACGGCCAATGCGCGGAGTTTGCCTGCCTTGATGTTCGAGAGACCCGTATTGATGTTCATGAATGTCGCATCGACCTGATTGCCCAGCAAATCGGTCATCGCCGGCGCGCCACCCTTATACGGAATGTGTAGCCCGCTGGTGTTGGTCACTTGCCAGAAGAGTTCGGCCGTCAGATGATCGCTGGTGCCATTGCCTGCGGAAGCAAACGACATTTTGCCGGGGTTGGCTTTCTCATAGGCTAGAACGTCGGCGAGCGATTTGTGCTTCGAGCTGGCTGGCACTGCGAGGACGTTTGGTGCCTGAACCGCGACGGTAATGTATTCAAAGTCTTTTAGCGGGTCGTAGCCCGTGCTCTTTATCAGGTGCGGTCCAATCACCAGCGGCCCCAGCGAGGTCACGAGAATCGTGTAGCCATCGGCAGGTGCGCGGGCTGCGGCGAGCGCGCCAATCGTGCCACCAGCGCCGGCCTTGTTGTCGACGATAAAACTGCCTTTGAGTTTTTCCTGCAACGTGGGAACCAGCGTGCGCGCAATCATGTCGGTGGAGCCGCCGGGTGGAAACGGCACCAGCAGGGTTACGGTTTTTGCGGGCCAGGACTGCGCCTGAATGGCGGTCGCGGCGAGCAGACCGAGTGTGAACACTAGGAATAATTTTTTCATGAAATTTCCTGGACGGGGGTGGAAAGGGTTTGGTGGCAAAGCGGAACTGTTGATTGCAATGGTAGCGCTACCAAATCAAGCGCTATGGTAGTGCTACCTAAAGAAAAAATCAAGTCCTATCGAATTTACCAGCGGCTTTTTACCGCCTTAATATCCGCCGCCAGCTTTGGCGCATTAACCCTCAAGTACTTTGGCGATCGACAATTTTGAACCCGATATCGATCACCCGTTGCACGATCTCCCGACCGTCGGCGCGGTCGAGGATAAATTGTGCTGCCTGCCGACCAATAGCTCCGCCATTGATTTGAACGGTAGTGAGTGCTGGTTGCATGTATGCGGCGAAATCCAAGTCGCCAAATCCAACCACGGCGACGTCTTCTGGAATCCGAACTCCCTGTACCCGCGCTTCGGTCATGACACCCAGGGCTAAGGAGTCAGAACTGCAGAAGATCGCGTCAATAGCGTTATTAGCGCCGTTGCATTCCATCAGCCTGGACAGAGAATCGCGCCCGTATTTCAGCGTGGTGGGAGCAGGAACGACCACTACTTTTGGCGCAGGCAGCCCGAAAGCGATAGCGGCAGAATGGAAGGATTCGTAGCGGAGCTTCGCGCGAGGATCATTGCCCGCGACCACCCCAAAGCGCCGCCGTCCCCTGGCGTGCAAAAATGCAGCTACGGCGCGGCCGACCTCGACGTGAGAAAAGCCGACCAGCATGTCAATCGGTGTGGGCGTGAGATCCCAGGTTTCCACCACGGGGATACCGGACGCAGTCAGCAGCTTTCGCCCTTCTACGGAGTGTACAATGCCGGTGAGTACGACCCCATCGGGTCTGCGACCGACGATGGCTTTCAGCAAAGCATCCTCGCGAAGGCCGTCATAGCCGGCTTGGCCAAGCATCACTTGATAACCAGCCTGCGCGAATGTTTCCGTCAGCGATTGAACTGTTTCGAGAAATACCGCGCCCGAAATGGTAGGCACGACCGCAGCAACCAAACGACTTCGCGTTGAGGCCAGGCCGCCAGCGAGTCGATTGGGCACGTAACCGGTGCTTGCAACCGCGTCTTTGACTTTTTGAAGCACGGCTTCCGAAACTTGTTCAGGTGTGTTGAGCGCCCGGGAAGCCGTAATCGGGGCGACCCCCGCGAGCCTGGCGACATCATGAAGTGTGACGGCACCGCTGCTGCGGCGACTGCGTTTGGGTGGTAGGGGCCCGATCAACATGCGTCATTCTAGGCAAATACCCGAGCGAACTCCAACTTGAACGCGCCTTCCCGTTGGTTTCCGCTGCGCGGTTGCATCACATCTTGGCACGCTTGATAGATTCGAGTTCGTGTCTTCACCGAAACCTGCAAAGTGAAGGCGCTGGAGCTGATGGCCGCGACGAAGTCGCAGTTTCTTGAGGCAATCACGCGCCAAGTCAAGGAACGCCGTCTTTGCTCGTGGTAAAAAAGGCACCATTCTCAATTTGAGGGGTGCGTCGTGAGCAAACACAAAATCGCCGTAATTGCAGGTGATGGCATCGGCAAGGAAGTTATTCCGGAAGGCATCCGAGTGCTCGAGGCCGCCGGCCGTAAATTCGGTATGCAGTTCCAGTTTGATGAAAAGCCGTGGAGTTGCGATTACTACGCTGCGCACGGCAAGATGATGCCCGACGATGGCCTGCTCGAAATCCGCAATCACGACGCAATTTATCTGGGCGCGGTTGGTTTCCCGACGGTGGCCGATCACGTTTCGCTGTGGGGTTTGTTGATCCCGATTCGCCGCGAATTTCAGCTTTATGCAAATGTACGGCCAGTCCGATTGATGCCGGGCGTGCCTTCGCCGCTGGCGGGGCGCAAACCGGGTGACATTGATTTCTGGGTGGTGCGCGAAAACAACGAAGGTGAATACTCCTCGATTGGTGGCCGGCTGTACGGTGGCACCGAACAGGAAATCTGCATGCAACAAACTGTCTTCACGCGGCGTGGCGTGGATCGCATTTTGAAGTATGCGTTTGAGTTGGCCAAAACGCGCAAGCGCAAGCACGTTACCTCGGCCACCAAGTCGAACGGTATCGCCATTACCATGCCCTACTGGGATGAGCGTTTCAAGGAAATGTCGGCCAAATATCCCGACATCAAAACTTCGCAGTACCACATCGATATTCTCACCGCACATTTTGTACAGCATCCGGATTGGTTCGACGTGGTGGTCGGCTCAAATCTGTTCGGCGATATTCTCTCCGACCTCGGTCCGGCTTGTACCGGCACCATTGGCATCGCACCTTCAGCAAATCTGAATCCTGAGCGCGAGTTTCCATCGTGTTTCGAGCCGGTGCACGGTAGCGCGCCGGATATATACGGCAAGAATATCGCCAACCCAATTGGCCAGATTTGGTCCGGCGCGATGATGCTGGAACATCTTGGGCATAAGGCTGCGGGGGATGCTATTGTGAAGGCGATTGAGACTGTCCTGGTGGAGGGGCCGCGCACGCCTGACATGGGTGGAACGGCGGGTACGTCGGAAGTTGGGCGCGCGATTGCAGATGCTTTGTAAGGCAGGAATGCGATCTCGAACTACTACAAATAATAAACGGAAGGAGATGCATCATGAAGTTGATGACGATTCGCGTTGTGTTGCTGTCTGCAGGAATTTTTGCGGCATTCGGTGGCGGTATTGCGCACGCCGCCTATCCGGACAAGCCGGTGAAGTACATCATCCCGTTTGCGCCGGGCGGAGAATCCGATATCGCCGGGCGATTCCAGCAACTCGTGTTCAGGAAAAAATTTAATCAGGAATTGATCATCGAATCCAAGCCGGGTGCGGGTGGCGCGCTGGCCTGGTCACAAACCAATACTTTCCCCGGGGATGGTTACACCTGGATGAGCACTAACCTGCCGCATATCGTGCTGCAACCGATGGAAGGCGTGGTTCAGTACAAGACCGATGATATCCAGAACGTCTGCTTCTATCATTACACGCCGGATGCCATCATCGTACGCAATGAGAGCCCATACAAGACTTACCAGGATTTGGTGAAAGCGGCAAAAGCGATGCCTGGTACTGTCACCATCGCTGGTTCTGGAACCAATTCCGCAAATCATCTCGCGACTGAGCGATTCAATAGCATTGCAGGTGTCAAGACGACGTACGTGCCGTTCAAGGGCACAGGAGACCTCGTAGCGTCGCTGCTGGGCGGACACGTGAGTATGGCGATGTCATATGTGCCGCTGGCGATCGGACAAAAGGGCAAGACGCGCATGCTCGCCGTTGCCACTGAAAAACGCCATCCACAATTTCCCGACGTGCCCACCTTCAAAGAGATGGGCATCGATTGGGTGGATGGCGCTTACCGCGGGATTGCATTGCCAAAATCTGCGTCGGCCGAAATGCGGAAACAAGTCTCCGATATTTGCCTCGACATCAACAAAGACGCCGACTTTCAGAAGCGCATGGCTGATGGCGGTTTTGAGCTTGTCGATATTGGCGTCGACAAGATGCCTGCATTCATGATCGAGCG
>JANYFH010000232.1 GCA_025362705.1 Betaproteobacteria bacterium | reverse complement strand
CGGGTAGTAGTCGCGCCGCACGCCCATCTGTTTAAAACCGAACCGCTCGTACAGCCGCAATCCCGCCACATTCGACGGTCGCACTTCAAGATACAACACGTCGCGTTTGCCGCTGCGCTCGCAATCGATGAGAAATTGCAGAAACGCGGCGCCTACGCCGCGTCGCTGCCAGCGGCTAGCCACTGCAAAATTCAGCAGATGCGCTTCATCGAGTGCCGTCATCACGATCGCATAGCCGATCAGTTCACCGTCCGTCCAACAGCCCCAGCAATCGTACCCACTTAGCAGCGAATCGCGAAAGTTGCCGATGGTCCACGGGAAAACATACACGTCCGCCTCGATTGCGGCGACCGCGTCCAGATCGTGCTCGCGCATCGCGATAAATGATAATTCCGGGACAGGCAGCGTTGAAAGTACGGCACTCATCGTCGGCGTTCAGGAAACTGCAATTGTTTTAGCCGCGTGATGCTCACGCCGCTCGTCGATGGTCATCGCGACTTTGTTGCGCAGGTAGAGCGGCGCGGCATGCTCTGGCCGAATCGCGCTGGACATGCCCGCTGTTCTGAGTTGTCGCGCAGCAATGTGTGCAACATCTAGAGCCCGTGGCAAGACGTCGCGGGCGACGCGCGCAATCTGGCCATGGTAACGCGTCATCAGCTGATCTGAAAGCAGCGGCACATCGAAGCCGCTGCCAACCGTGCACCAGTCATTTCCTTCCAGCAGCGGCAGCGCTTCGGGCCTGGCCAGCATCGGCGCCACAACCGCCGCCCATCCATTGGGCGACGTTTCGTCGCGCCGATATGCCGCAAAATAAATTTCGCCCATGCGCGCATCGATTGCGACCAGCACTTGTTCTTCACCGGTTTGCTCAGCGAGCGCCATCTGCGTGTGCACTGGAACCAGCGATTTGCCGATGCCCAGCGCCAGGCCTTGCGCAAGTCCACAGCCAATACGCACGCCAGTGAACGATCCGGGGCCTTGGCCGAACGCGATGGCATCGAAATCGCGCAGAGTCAGTCTCGCCTCGGCGAGCAATTCATGCATGAGCGGCAACGCCAGCTCCGAATGCCGCTGCCCGGCATCGACATCACGCGCGAACGACTCATCATCGCGCAGGATCGCGATGGACAAGCGTTCGGTGGAAGTCTCGAGGGCGAGGAGGTTCATGGCGGCATGAGTAAATTGCAAGCGCCAATTATAAGCGGCGCATGCCCGGGTAGCCTCAGATCAAGTCCGGCAACCCGCTTCACACACCGGTGCGGCACAAAGGAGAAATAGTAAAAACACTAGAACCGGCGGGGCTTTACAGACACTTATTGCCTGAAAACCGCACCAGTGCTAACGATTAAGCTATTTACGCTGTGCACGCTACATCATTCAAGTCTTCACAAAATCCAGCGGTGCAAATTTTCCCTGCAAAATCTTGTCTGAATTCAGTCCCCACCATTTGTCGATCACGGTGGCGTACATGCTGCGAAAATCAACCGCGAAAGGCAGATTGCCATTGCCATCGAGGCGATTCAATTGCGGTGCTTGCCCGTAGATGCCGCCAACGACTTTGCCGCCGGTGACAAAGTGCGCATTGGCCGTGCCGTGGTCAGTTCCGCCGCTTTGGTTTTCTTTCGGGCGACGACCAAACTCTGCGTACGTCATCACCAATGTGGAATCCCAGCGATTCAGTTCTGTCAATGCCGCCTTCAACGCGCTGGTACCCTCGGCCAAATCCTTGAGCAGGTTTGCCTGTGTTCCCAACTGACCGGCATGCGTATCAAAGCCGGACAAAGTAAGCCGGATCGTTGCCATGCCGGCGTTGCTTGCGACCAACTGCGCCGCAGTGCGCACCTGATTGCCAAATGCAGAACGCGGAAATTCGGTTTTGAATACGCGATTGGCGTTGAGCTTGCTGGCTGCGTGGACAATCTCGTTTTCAACGCCAAGGATATGCTTCAGCGCGGCGTTGCGTTCATCGGTGCCGGACTGCGCGAGCTTGGCGTTGCGCAGGAATTGCGCAGTATCCGCCAGTGCAATCGTACGCACCCCCAGCCCTGACAGCGGCCCCATGTCGCTCGAACCCACCACCACACCGTCGGCCGCAAACTGGCGTGGCGCGGGTGTTTGCGCGAATACGCGTGCGAGCCAGCCGGCATCGAGATACTCATCGCTCTTCGATGCGGTATCCCAGATTTCGATGGAGCGAAAATGCGAAAGATTGGCGTTGGGATAACCGACACCCTGCACCACTGCGAGCTCTTTGTTCTGCCACAGCGGCATCAAGGGTTGCAATGCGGGATGCAAGCCCTCCTGCTCGGACAGTTGCAATACCTGATCGCGCGCGATGGCGAGTCGCGGACGCAGTTGTGCATAGAGCGGATTGGTGAAAGGGATAACTGTGTTCAGGCCGTCATTGGCACCTTTCAATTCGATCAGTACCAGCAGGTTGTTATACGGCGTGGAAGCAGCTGTCGTCGGCGCCGCGGCCCAGGCGACGCCATTGATTGTGCCCATCAATGGAAGACTGCCAACAGCACTTAAAAATTTGCGGCGATTCATTTTGGTCTCCAATTATTTCAGCTGATACGCGGGATCGACTACCAACTGCCGCACGATGTCGGCAGGGTTATCAGCGCTGGCGACGGCAGTCATCGGTGCCATCGGCAATATCACCCTGGTCATTTCCGGCACACCGGTGCCGAAGTCCTTGGCCCATTTATCCAGATTCCAGCGTATGCCGCCCATCTGCCGCTCCATTTGGCGCCGCATGCGCGCGTCGCGTCCGGGTGGCGCGACATCACCATTCTGCTCGGCCATCGCATCGACCGAACGCATGGCGACGTCCATGCGATCTTCGTTCCTGAAAAGGCGATCGAGCAACTGCTTTCTGCCCAGAAGTGTTGCGGTGTTGATCCACGCTTCCCCGCCGGGCCAGCCTTTCACGTTCGGGGGCGCAAATACGTTTTGCCCGAGCAGCGCGCTGGCGAGCACGAATGGACGCAGATTCGGCGTCTCAATCTCGAACGTCTTCATGGTGCCGACCACAAACTCGACCGGCGACTTGATCAATGCGGCACGATTCTCCGGCGCGTAAAACGCGTCCGAAGAAAGCATGGTGCGCATGAGTTTAGCGATGTTGTATCCACTGTCGCGAAACATCGCTGCAAGCTTCGTGATCTCACGCTCATCAGGCGTCATTGAGACGAATTCTTTCCACAATTTTCTGGTGATGAATTGCGCCGCCTCGGGTTTGTTCAGCAATACATCGAAAACCTGGTCGCCATCGAAATTGCCGGTCTTGCCCAGAACAGTCTTGTTACCGTAATCGTGAATGGCACGACGGAACATGAATTCGCCCGTTTCACGATCAACGCTCCAGCCAGTAAATGCGCGCGCCGCTTCCTTGATGTCCTTCTCACTGTAATGCCCCTCGCCCAGCGTGAAAAGCTCCATCACTTCACGCGCGAAGTTTTCGTTCGGCTGCTCCTTGCGGCTGTTGGCGCCATCGAGATAAACCAGCATCGCCGGGTCCCGTCCCATTTCGCGCAGCATGGTGCCGAAATTGCCGAGCGCATTGCGCCGCAGCAGCAGATTCTGGCGATACACAAGCGGTGTGAAACGGACTTTCTGCTGGCTGGTTGCGAAATGGTTGTGCCAAAAGAGGGTCATCTTTTCGGCTAACGGCGACGGCGTATTCAACATTTCACGGAACCACCATTCACGTAATTCAAACGCGTGTTCGACATTCACGCGCTGCAGGGCCTGACGCTCAGGCTGCGACAACGCCTGCAGTTTTGCGGGCGCAGGCGGCTTGTCGTTTACCCATGAAGGCGGCGGCATGATAGCAGAGGTCGCTGCTGCTGCTGCCTTGACGAGGCGATCTGCGGCTTCAGCGCGCGATAGTTTGGCGAATGCGCGTATGTCACTGCTGGTTGCCGCAAATCCGGCGCGGCCTAGCAAATGGCGTGCACCGTCAAGACCGATGGCGGCGTCCTGTGCGAATGCGTTTGTCGCGCTCGCAATCGCAAGCGCCGCGACGGTCAAAACAATCTTGTTCAGCATTTCATTCGCCCCTCAATTTACTTATGCTCGAAAATATCTTTTACAACCAGCGTCGCTTTGTAGCCACCGTCGTCGAGCCAGGCGCGCGCAACCATGTCCTGCTTCAAATTCGCATTCCAGAACGCCAGCGTACCGGCCATCACGTCCAGCTGGATTTTTTTATCGCGCGTTGTCTCAGGCCGACGCGGGCCAAACCCGTGGCCACCGAAAACCATATGATCTCCGCCATCGAATACGGCGAGATATTTTTGACCGGGCTGCATATTTGCATAAGGCAAGCGGCGATCCTCCGGCTTGGTGTCGTCACCAAGAATACTCCCATCCTCGCTGCCGGTGATGGAGAAATACGGCAGTTTGATCCCGCCAAACTGTCGCGGTAAATCTATTTTGTTGCGCGCATTGGCGCTAAACGCAATCGCAGCTGTGATGCGCGCTTCCAGAGCAGGCTGCTTATCCGACGACGGCGTCCGTTGACCCGCAACGGCCTGCGTCGTTTGACCGCCAAACGAATGCCCGGACATACCGATCCGTTTCGCATCTGCATTCGCAAATGGCGCCTCGCTAGCTGCAGTGCGACGGATGATTTCATCGATCACGAAATGTACATCGTCGATGCGCAAACCAAGATTGGACATCGTCATACCGGCTTTCATCCGTTCCGCAAAATCTCGTGGCGGCACACCTTTCCACAAAGCTTCATCGCTGCCAGCATGTTGCATCGCCACCACAACGTACCCGTGGCTCGTCCAATGCTCGGCCCAGCGCTTGCCGCCTTCGCGACTGCCACCGAGTCCGTGAGAAAAAAGTATTACCGGGAATTTCGCTGCGTCAGTTTTAGGCGCAGCAGTAATGGGGAAATAAAGTTTGACCGGCACCTCCCGCATGCGCGATGCGTCTTTCCAGGTGCTTAACGACGTTTCTACCTTGTATGCACCAGGCGCGGAGTAGTCGGTTTGGTCGCCTGCATTTATTTTGGGTCCGACCGCAGGAGACACTGACTGCGCGGACGCGATGCTGTGTGAGGTTACATAGGCAAGAAAACAAGAAATGCCAACGATGGCAAAGTACTTCAGCACCAGTGGCAAATCGCGTTTCATGTCGATTGACCGGATAAACCTTGCACAGTCTTTTGCATGAACCATGCTGGTGCGAACGATGCCCAAAACATGGCACCGTCCGCACCGGCAAATTGATTCATCAGCATGTTCATGCGCTTTTTAACAACGCATTGTTCAGGATTGCTTTTGCTTGAGGGCGCCGCGCTTTTCGTGAAACGCTTTCAGCTCTTCCAGTGTGATGAAGCCATCCTTGTTGGTATCGATCTCGTCGAAGTGCTTGTTAATACGCGGCAGTGCGACAGCTTCTGCGCGGCTGATTTTGCCGTCGCCATCTTTGTCGGCGGCTTTCCAACGCTCATGCATTTTGTGTGCACGCTCGCCGTTGGGCTGTTCTGCTGGTGTCTGGGCGAACGCGATTGACGCGCCGATACTTAACCCAAGCAAGGTGGTAATGAGTGCTACGTTTACTTTTTTCATGGTGTTCTCCAATGTAAATTGATGCTATCGAAAAACCTGTAGCGGATGCGCTCAACAGCGAATGCGAATACACATTCACAGGTTAACCAATAGAACGTCGAAAGTCCCATTCAGTTGCATGCGCTTGGTAACTGCATGTAACGACACTCACTCCCGTCGCTGCTTGTCCCGGTCTTTGCTAACATTTACTTACAACTGGATTGTCGTTTACCCTGCAGGCTACCCACGAGACCACTAATATGCGCTTATGGAACCTCTGATCAAGTCCATTCCGAAAATCTTGCGTCGATATTGGGGCATCTGCTGTGTTGCGCTCCTCGTGCGGTAGCTTAAGCAACGCACCTTCGTCGCACGCCTTGCATATGCCCCAATCTCAACACAATCTCTTCGAAAGCGACTCAATCAGAGCTTCCCTATGAACAACGCCAACCCTCACCCGCATCCCCTCCCCCGCCATCGTATTCTTGTTGTCGACGACGACTTGCGTCTGCGCGACTTGTTAAAACGCTATCTGACCGAGCAGGGTTTCGCCGCCGACACCGTGCCCGATGGCGTGGCACTCGATCGCGCATTCACGCGCAGCCGCTACGATCTGGTGGTGCTCGATGTCATGTTGCCGAACGAGGATGGATTCGCCATTTGTCGCCGTCTGCGTGCTTCCAGCGCAGCGGAGGCAAATATTCCGATCATCATGCTGACCGCCAAAGGGGATGACATTGATCGCATTGTCGGCCTTGAAATCGGTGCCGACGATTATTTGTCCAAACCATTCAATCCGCGTGAATTGGTCGCCCGCATCAACGCAGTTCTGCGCCGGCAGGTGCCGCTACCGACACCGGGTGCACCGGCTGACAACGATACGGTTGTGCTGTTTGGCCCGTTCAGCCTGAACCTGGGCACACGTTCGCTGCTGCGCGATGACAAATCACTGCCCATGACCACGGGTGAATTTGGTTTGCTGAAAGTGCTGGTCGAACACGCGCGAGTACCACTGTCACGCGACAAACTCACCGAACTCGCGCGCGGGCGTGAACACGATACGTTTGACCGGGCCATCGATGTACAGGTCTCCCGGTTACGCAAATTGCTTGGTGAGGATCCATCCAATCCGCGTTATGTGCAAACGGTCTGGGGCCTGGGTTACGTGTTCGTGCCGGATGGGCAGAAGCACGCGTAGGATGCACGAACTAATTCACTCTTGCCGATAGACCCAGCGCCGCAATCCTGTGTCCCTGATACCAAAATCCCTCCTGGCCCGCACTGCGCTGGTCATTGCATCGGCCTTGCTTGCGAGCCAGTTGGCATCGGTATTGTTGTTCCGGTATTACTCGCAATCGCCGCGCGTTCAACTCATCGCAGTCGGTTATCTCAGTCAATTGAAAACCATCCGCGCGGCGCTGGAGGTCATTCCGCTTGCGCAGCATCGCGAATTTTTGGTGAAACTGCGCGAAGAAAAAGGCATTCGTATCATTCCGCCGCAACGCATTACCGAGGAGCTCGAACCAGCGCCAGACTTGCCGGCCACCCGCGCGGTACGTGAACGCCTGCACGAACAATTGGGGCCGGAGGCGGACATCTTCGTCTACCAGCGCCCGCCCCGGGTCTTGCCCTCCGCTGATGGCGTGCAAGGCACACCGCCGCCGGTACTCATCACCAAATTGCCGGTAGGCTCAACTTACTATTGGGTCGTGTTCCCTCGCAGCCGCGTGATCGAACCGGATTTCTCGCTCGCCTGGATTGGCTGGGGCGTGCTTGGCGCAATTCTGTCATTGGTCGGCGCAGTGTTTTTGATGTGGCGGGTCATTCGGCCGCTAGAAGCCTTGGCAAGCGCGGCGCGTGCACTTGGCCAGGGCAAGACACCACCACCCGTCACTGAAATGGGTCCCGGCGAAGTGCGTGCCGTTGCAACCGCATTCAATCAAATGCGCACCGACCTGACGCGACTTGATCAGGAGCGCGCCACCTTTTTGGCCGGTGTCTCGCACGATCTGCGTACGCCGCTCACGCGCCTCAGGCTCGGTGTGGAAATGCTGCCCGCGGACCAGGACACACGCAGTGCCCTGGAAAAAGACATCACCGACATCAATCTGGTGGTCGACCAGTTTCTCGACTTCGCGCGCGATGAATCAGGCGAGCCACCGCAACGCGTGAATCTCACGCAGTTGGCGCAAGGCGCTGCCGAACGCGCGGCTCGCATGCAAATCACGGCAACCACCGAACTTGCAGACTTACCGCCGCTGATGTTGCGTCCCGTCGCGATGCAGCGCGCCATCGACAATCTCATCAACAACGCAGCGCGACATGGCGGTGGCGAAATCCTGATTCAAACGCGTCGCGAAACGGATGGCGCTTATGTGCTGAGCGTTTTTGATCGCGGCCCGGGAATTCCGGTAAGCGAAGTGGAGCGGCTCAAGAAAGCGTTTACGCGACTGGATAACGCGCGCAGCGGAGAATCCGGCGCCGGACTTGGGCTCGCGATTGTCGAGCGCATCGCGCGCATGCATAGCGCCAAGTTTGATTTGCTACCGCGTGCAGGCGGCGGTACTGAGGCGCGATTAACGTTTGTGGCGTAGCTGCTCACTACCAAATTCTTTGCAATTTCTTCCGCAGAACAATACGTAAGTCGCCATTTGGCGAGGATTTCGGAAGAAAAGTGCCATGAACTCCGCGCCAGTGCTAGAGTTTTTACCAGCGGTCAGTGCCGCACGTGCACCTTACTCGCCACCACCCGTTGCGCCTTTCCACTGCGCCCCGCTGAAGCCGGCTTTCCCAGCTCGATCATGATGCGGCAAAGTGTCACACCTTGCGCCGCCGCGAATCGTTTCAATGCCGTACGACAACGCGCCGCCGCGTCTGCGGCCTGTGGACCTTGCATATTCAGTAACAGTACGAGCGTGTGAAGACCACGCTGACGCAACTGAAAATCGAACACGCCTGCTTCGTCCTCGAGTACCGTCGTCAACGCCAGCGGCAGCAGTATCACCGGTTGCCCGTCGCGACCTGCCATCTCCAGCAAATCATCGGTCCTGCCTTCGACCTCGATCACTGGCAGCGGTGAACCGCATTCACAGCGTTTGGGACTCATGGTCAGTTGGTCGCCAAGTTCATAGCGAATCAGTGGCTGCACATGATTGGCGAGATTGGTGAGCAGGGTGGAATGGGAACGCTGACCCGCCGGCACCGGACGTCCGTGTTCATCAATCGGCTCAAGAATCATCCAATCGGTATTGGCGTGCATTCGCCCGCGTGCGCACTCCCAACCCATCGCGAAAAACTCCGATGAACCATAGCTGTCGCGCACTGTGCACCCCAGCGCATGTTCGATCCGCTGACGCGCGCTGACCGTCAATTTTTCGCCACCGGTCCAGACTTCTTGCGGCGTGACTCTCAGCGATCTGCGCGTGGTTTTATCGGCCAACACGAGCGCGGCTGTCGGGTAAGTCACAATCACGGTGGGCGCAAATGCGTTGAGTTCGTTCACCAGGCTACCGGTGGCTCGCATGATCGAAAAGCAACGCACGGATGTCTTCATCCATGGATTGATTCGGCGTAAGCGCAGTATCGATGCGACGCTCGCAAAATGTCCGCCAATGGCACCGACAAAGGCGACGCGCTCGGTCTGAAACATGGGATCGAAACAGCGATGGAGCAGGCGCGGCGTACTGCGTCGTACCGCCTCCAGCGCATCGTAAACCGCCATCGCGTGTGCGTCCTGAACAAATACGCCCGGCTGGTGCGAGGTTCCGGAGCTTTCCCAGATCATGTACTTATCGAGGTAAGCCTCACCGATGCGTCGCGGATTCGCAATAAATTGCCGAATGTCACCCAGCTTCAGTTTCGGGTCAGTCACCCAATCGTCGAATCGTACCATCAGCTCGCCCCGCGTGACGGTCGGCAAATTACGCAACGGTGTAACGCCCGGGATCACACCACGTAGATGTTCACGGTAAAACGTTGAGCCCCGCATTGCGGCATCAAGCGACCGCGTGAGCCGGAGGTGTTGGCGCGCGGCGATGCCATCATGTCCGGCAAGACCGGCAGAGAGCGCGTCGAGCGTCAACGCACTCGTTAGCAGCGGATCGAACAAAGCAGTCATGGTCTGACCACGGTCTGGGGCAAGGCGAAATCACCTATCGTTGATTTGAGCATGTCCCGCAACCGTTTGCACCACTAGTGTGTGCTTCGAGCACGCTCCAGCTTGAACAACGACCGGACGTTTGCGCGCCAGTGATCGACTAACCAAATATGTTGAACGCTGCGATTGCGATCAGGGCTAGAGGGTCACCTCGCGCAACGATGGAGGCGCTGATCGTGATGCCGAAGGAAAATGCCCTGCGACCCTCGCCAGCGCTAGAGTTTAAATTTTCGTGTTGCTCACTTCTCAAACACAATCACGCCATCCCCCAGCCGCACCTTGATCGTGTCTTTCGCCACAAACTTGCCTTTCAGCACCGCTTTCGAAAGCGGAAACTCGATTTGCAGTTCGATCGTTTTCTGCAACGGTCGCGCGCCAAATTGCGGGTCAAACCCTGCCTTCGTAATTTCTGTCAGCACCTCGTCGCTGACAAGCAAACCAATTCCCATCGATGCCAGTCGCGCCTCGAAACTGGCCAGCTCGAGCCTCGCCGCGCTGACAGTCAGGCTCATGCTGGTATTTTTCTGGCTGAGATTTTCAACCACACCAGGAAACAATCCGATCACGTTATCGGTGCGCTTGATGGCGGCGGGGTTCTCGCGGCGAGCCTGGTTTTCCATGTCTGATTGCTCCTCGTTTTCGTCGCGTTGCGTCACTGTGCGCCACTGTCTTTGACATTGGCGGCGCGATTCTGCGGATTCGCCACAGGCACCGAGCCGCCCATTGGCTTCTCGTATTTCAGCGTGATCTCGTTGCGGTGAACGACATCGCCCCGCTTAAACATTGCCGAACCCGCTGCGAAGGCGGCAGCGCCCCAATAAATCGCAAGCACCAGAACGGCCGCGATGATCATTTCGACATCTTTTCCAAGACTGGCACTGCCGCCATTTTGCGTCTCATGGGCCTCATGCAACAGGCGTTGTTTGCGTGCATCGGTGGGCATGGTTTTCTCCAAGGTAATCTGATCGGGTGATGTAGATGATTCAGGCAGAGGCAATTCAGCGAATCGCAATTTTCTGGCAGAACGCAAGCCGGGCCGCGCCTTTTGCATCCAGGGCACACCATTCACTTGCGGGTGCCAATCGTTTTCTTGTGTTGTGACCATGGATGTGACTCCTTCATTTGCGGCTCTTGCAAGTTGACATCCGGTGCTGACCTGTCGATGCATGCACTGTCCGCCTGATGCGGCTTTGGCGTACTTAAGCCGTCCTTAAAAGTTCTGAAACTGCACTAAAATTCGCCTGTTGCCTCAATCATTCACCCATGGAGTGCATTTGCCACAGTGCTACCGTTTCGGTCAGGTTGAAATCCGGCCGGCTGAACGACGGATATTGATCGACGGCCTGCCCGCCAACGTCGGTGCCCGCGCCTTCGATCTGCTGATCGCACTCGTCGAGCATCGCGACCGTGTGGTGAGCAAAGACGAATTGCTCGCGCTCGTGTGGCCCGGCCTGGTCGTCGAGGAAAACAATCTTCAGGTGCAGGTGTCCACTCTGCGGAAATTGCTGGGCGCAAATGCGCTTGCCACCGTTGCCGGCCGCGGGTATCGCTTCACCCCCAAGCTCGAAGACGAACTTCGCGATGCGAGCGCATCGACAAGGCCGCCAGGAAAAAACAATCTGCCCGCGCAGCTCAACAGTTTCGTCGGGCGCGAACGCGAGATCGGCGAGCTTAAGGAGCTACTCGCGACCACGCGGCTGGTGACCCTGACCAGCATGGGCGGCACCGGCAAAACACGTCTCTCACTACAAGTTGCAGCCGACGTGATGGACGACTACCCGGATGGCGTGTGGCTGGTGGAGCTCGCCTCGCTCGCCGATGAACGGCTGGTGCCAGAAGCGGTGGCGTCAGTGCTGGGTGTGAAAGAAGAAGCCGGTCATCCGGTGCTCGAAGCGCTCGAAAAATTTGTGAGGGATCGTCAACTGTTGCTGATTCTCGATAACTGCGAACATCTGGTGCAGGCGTCGGCAGCACTTGCCAAAAATCTCCTGCGATCGGGGCGCGCCGTGCAGGTGCTCGCGTCCAGCCGCGAACGCCTGCATGTGATGGGCGAGACCGCGTACCCGGTGCCATCGCTCACCGTTCCGGATTCACTAAACACCGCAGATTCACCACTCAGCGCCACACAGCTTGAGGCGTTGAAACAAAACGAGGCCGTGCGATTATTCATCGATCGCGCAAGTGCAGCGCAACCGTCATTTCAAGTCACACAAAAAAATGCAGCGGCAATCGCTGATATTTGTCGCCGCCTCGATGGTATTCCGCTGGCGATCGAACTTGCGGCGGCGCGCGTGTATGCGATCAGCGTGGAACAGATTGCGGCACGACTGGGCGACCGTTTCAATTTACTCACCGGCGGCGATAAAACCAGCATGCCGCGCCAGCAAACCCTGCGCGCGTCGATCGACTGGAGCTTCGATTTTCTTTCGCAACCCGAGCGCGCGCTGCTTCAGCAACTTTCGGTATTCGCCGGTGGCTGGACGCTGGATGCCGCCGAAGCCGTGGGCGCCAGCGACGACGCAAATGGCTCTACAGCTCTTGATCTCCTGATCCAACTCGTCGAAAAATCGCTGCTGATGATGGATGCCGACGGCGAACGCTACCGGCTACTGGAAACGGTGCGGCAATATGCAGAGGAACGCCTGCACGAATCGGGTGAGGAAAATGATGCCCATACACGCCATCTCGAGTTCTATCTCGCACTTGCCGAACAGGCGCGGCCAGCACTCGCCGGCGCCGAACAGGGCGTATGGCTGGCACGGCTCGATCTGGAACGCGAGAACCTGCTGGCCGCACACGCCTGGGCCGGGCGCATGGATGAAGGTGCGGCGCCGGGATTGCGGCTGGTTTGGGCGCTGAAGCCGTACTGGATTACGCGCGGCTATTTGGGGCTCGGGCAGCAGATGACTGTAGAGGCGCTCGCGCATCCCAAAGCTGGCGAGCGAAACATCGCGCGATGCCGCTGCCTGTTTGACGCGGGACAAATCGGTGTGTTGATGGGCCGCTACGTCGAGGCGCAAGGGTACCTGGAAGAAAGTATCGACATCGCACGCGCAATTGGCGACCAGCGCCGCGTGGCGGTGGCGCTACAGCCGCTGGGGATGGCCTGCCTCGGCCTGGGTGATATGGCCGCCGCACGCACGCATTTGCAGGAGGCGCTCAATATGGCGCAGGCACTCGGCAACAAACGTGAAATTGCGGCTGCGCTCAACGCATTCGCACAACTGCACCGCGTCGCGGGCCAGCTTGATGCGGCGGCACCGCTTTACGAACAGAGTCTGGCACTTGCGAGGGAAGTGCAGGACCGCGAAAACATTGCGATTGGTCTGCTCAATCTCGCGATGGTGTCGATTGATCGCGGCGCAGCCGATCACGCCTCACCGCTATTGCTGGAAGTGCTGGTGATCGCCAACGAGATCGGCTCAAAACGGATTGGGCAAAGCGCGCTTGAAGTTGCGGCAGGTCTTGCCGCGTTGCGCCAGCAATGGGAGTACGCGGCGCGGTACTACGGAATGGCTGAGGCGCTGGCAATGCAGACCGGCCTGCACCGCGACCCTGCCGACGAAGCATTCCTCGCGCCGCGCATCGTGCAAACGCGGGCAGCGCTGGCAGCGGCGCAATTTGCCGCCGCTGAGGATACCGGCCACACGCGCACCTATCAGGAAGCGATGGACGATGCGCGTGCGTGGCTGGAGAATTTTCCCTAGCGGCTAGTCGTTCACCATAATTGGATCAAGAGGCGCGACTGCAGGTGTGCCAGTCAGCGTCACCGTGTACTTGTATTTTCCCGCCTTCGTGTGCCTGTTCAAACAGGAAAAACTCATTCCGTCCGGTGCCGCACGACAATCGGTAATTTCTTCGCGCGCCTCAGCGACGACGATGCCATCTTTGCCAAACGTGTATTTCGAATCGGGTGACACATGCCACGTGATCCTGACGTCCTTCATGCCCTTCGCAACATAGATCGGCTCCTGGCTGACAACAATTTGTTTGCCGTCAGCAACGGATACGAGCGTGTTAAGCGGATCTGCGTTGCGCAAATGCGCGTGGTGCGACGCGCAGGCTGACAACATGAGACCGGCAACAGCAGCGACGAGTAATGTTTTTTTCATTTTCGTTTCCCTTTTTGAGTGCGTTGAGATTTTGCAGCTTCACAAATCATCATGCCCTATTCAAAACTGATTGCCAACTGCGGGTTGAACGCACTTAAGTGCGGAAGCAATATCAGATGAAACGGCGCCACTCCATCTGAATTGGAACTCGTGAAGATGTCTGGATTAGGTGGGAAAATTGTGGTTGGGAATAGTGTTGACGCCCAAGAGGAATTTTCCGATGACACGAAGAGTCAAGTGTTCATAAACGTGGCCCTTAAAGCAGCAATAAAGTGTCCAATATGCGGTGGATATTTGGATGCGGAAAAATCTGTTTCATATGATCACGTGGTGCGTGCACGTGAAGGCGGGCGCGGCCAACCAAGCAATTGCCACCTTACGCACCCGTATTGCAATCAATCAGCAAAGAAATAAATTAAAGCTTGCACGTTCGATTTAGTAATGGGGGGCGTACCACGGATTATTTCTAGCAAACGATTTTCCCAGCACAAATTCACGCAGATCGCCATTTTGCCGACCTGCCAGCCACAAACGTCCCGAAGACCCGCGCCAGTACTGGCCTTTGTACCTCATCGTAGTTCGCGCAATGCTGATCTATTTTATTCACTGGCAAATCCAAAGTCGCTTGACCGTCCGTCTAATCACAGTATTCACTCATATTGGAGCGCTGCCATGAATTACGATACAACCATCATCGAAAGCCCACGGATGCCCTGCCAATGAGTACCTTACGTGCGCTCGTACTGATACTGCTCGCCGGCGGCGTTCCTGCCTTTGCCCATGCAGACTACCGGACTCTCCAGGGCGACGCCCAGTACACAGGTCGGTACGCCGTCCCGGAGGGCACGGTGCTGCTGATCTACTCGCGCGAAAAACTCCTCGTTGTTCGTCCGATATTCTGGCCTAGCGAACAGGTGCTGACCGAAACTTCGCCCGACCACTTCGAGGTTGCCAACCGGCCGAATCGGAAGGCGGTATTCGAGCGTGACGCGAATCACTGCGTGGTGGCGATGACGATGAGCGAAACCGAATCAGACGGTCGCTTGGTGAAGATGGCGGATGCTGACATTGCACCAGTGGAGTTACTGTTTGCCGATCGGGTGGCCGAAGCGGTGCAAAAGTTCCGCAGGAGCCCGGCAGATATTGAGCGCGGTGTGGAGTTCGGCACGCGTATGGTGGAACGCTTCCCCTCGCACGCGCGCACCGTTCGCGATTTCCTGACGCGGCTGGCCGAAACACCACCGGCCAAACCGGAATCGCATGCGCAACTCGAATTCGCACTCGCCGAAGCGTTGATCCGTGTGGGAGAGCGCAATGGCGCCGCACCGCACTACGCGCGTGCACTGGCACTGGCGCTGGCGCCGGCTCGACCCGACATCGCGCAGGCGCTGGCGCGGGTGCGCGGCCCGGAGCTTGCGGCCGACGGCATCAAGCTGCCATTTTCGCTGGATGCGCTGTTTGCGACGCCAACCGACGCCGAGCGCAAGGCAGTTCTCGCCGACTGGCAGCACCGTGAACTCAAACCGCGCGACGTGCAGGTGATCAAGCGCGCTCCGTACAGCCTGGACAATCTCGGAAAATTTCCTGCCGAAATCGTCATCGTTTCGCACCGGGTCCACGGTTCGAAGCATTACGGCGCGATCATTGTGCCAAAGAATGCAAAGCCTGGCTGTTGCACCGTGGTGCTGGACGTCAAGGGTGTTTCCTGGAATTACTTCCCATTGAACCTCACGCATCCCTCGGATCTGATGCAGTCCCTGGCCGAAGACAGAGACCGGTTCATCTACGTGGTGCCCTCATTGCGTGGAGAGAAGCTGATACTCGGCGATGAGAGCTGGGTTTCCGAAGGTGATCGCACCGACGTCTGGGATGGCGCGACCGATGACGTGATCGCTTTGCTGAATGTGGCGCTTAAAATTACGCCTGAAGCTGATCCCGCCAGGATCGCGGCGTTTGGTCACAGTCGTGGCGGGACAGTTGTGCTGCTGGCAGCGGAGCGCGATCCACGCATTCGCCGCGTGGTGTCCGCGGCCGGGCCGACCGATCATTTTTTCCTGCAAGGTGAAGACGGCTGGACACCGCGCGAGTCAGTGGCCGATGCGCTGCGCAATCATGGAAAACCAAAGGACCTCGGCGGGCAGTTCCTGGAAACATTTCTCACCGGCGCAGTCGCGGGCGAGAAAAACCTGGAAGAGACACGGCGTCTGCTGCTGGCAAGTTCACCCCGGTATTTCGCTGAGCGCTTGCCGCCCACGCAATTCCACTACGGCCTGGATGATGGTGTAGTCAAGCCGGCAAATGGCCGGGAAATCATTGCGCGTATGAGCCAGGCGGGACTGAAGCCTGAAGCATATTTTTATCCGAGCTTTGGACACGATACAGATGTCATCGCAGCGGCTACGCACATGCGTCGATTTTTGACGGGGATGGTGGCGGGAAAGTAGTAAGTAAATTGGACGGACGCTCATGCCGTTGTTGCTGACTTTTTCTTAGCGTAAAGTAACGTAGAACGCCATTCTGCGCGCATTCCAAAGCATAAATGTCTGAAAAGCCGCGCCAGTGCTTGAGTTTGTCAAGCACTCACAGTACCATGACCCAAGCGCTCAGGAATAAATGCGCCTGACTCGATATAGTGAGTGTTGTATCGAATCATTCAGACAATTCCAGCCACTTTCTTTTGCCATGCATACCCACATAAGATCACGCGATTACCCAGCCAAGGCGCGTGCGCTCACATTCGTTGTCGCCGCCGCATTGTGCTGCACGTCCGTATTTGCGCAAACGCCACCGGACGATCAACCTTCGGTAACGCCTTATCGGCCGAGCGTCTCAACGCCTGCGGCGCTTTCAGCACCGGGCTGGCTGGAAATCGAGGCGGGTGCGTTGCACGCGCGCGCCAGCGGCAGCGAGCGCCGCGATAGCCTGCCATACACGCTCAAGCTTGCGTTCACGCCGGATTGGGGCGTGCGCGTTGGCGGTGATGCGTGGGTACGGCAGACTGATGAGAGCGGCCACCGCACCAGCGGCGGCGGTGATGGCAGCATCGTGCTCAAGCGCCGCTTCGCGATCAATGACACATCCGTCTTCGGTCTGGAAGCCGGCGCGACGCTGCCCGTGGGGCGGCGTGGAATCACCAGCGACAGTTCAGACTATTCACTCAACGCCATTTATAGCGCCGACATCGGCGATTACCACACCGATCTCAATCTCGCCTCCACCCGCATCGGCTTGGCTGATGCCGGCGTGAGCCGCACACAAAAATTGTGGGCCGCATCGCTGTCAAAGTCGCTCGACGAGCATTGGGGCATTGTCGGAGAACTCTCGGGCACACAACAGCACGGCACAGAGAGCAGCAGCCAGATACTCTTCGCGGCGAGCTACAACATCAGCAAGTCTCTCGCGCTCGATGCAGGCGTCGCGCGCAGCATTCGCTCAGGTGTGGCGGATAGTTCGGTGTTCACAGGATTGACGATGCTGCTTGGACGGTTGTTCTAGCTGGTGAGATAAACGCTGCGGACCACACTTTATTTTTGCGTCAGGCCGAAAAACTACTTTTGAAGGTTTCATGTGGCTCGTATCCTGATCGTCGATGACGAAGAAATTTTCACAACATTCGCAGGGCATGCCTTGAAGGCGGCCGGTCATGCCGTGACGCTCACCGCTTCGCCGCGTGTGGCGATCAGTCTTGCCGCAGCCGACACGCCCGACCTGGTGATTTCGGACATCAACATGCCGGAGATGAGCGGATTCGAGATGGCAGCGATTCTGAATGCCGATGGCGAACGGCGCTGGGTTCCGATCATTTTCATGTCTTCCCGCGATGACGGCCCGTCATTCAGGCAGGCGTTTGGCGTTGGCGCGGTCGACTATCTGATAAAGCCATTTACGCGTGAAATGCTGCTTGCCGCAGTTGAAGGGAAACTGATCGAGACCGAGCGGCGACGAGCCTCAGGTGACCTGCCCCCGGCAGGGGTTGACGCGCGCAACAGCAGTTCAATGCCGCTGATACCCGGTTACACGCTGATTAGTCCGCTCGGCGAAGGTGGCATGGGCCAGGTTTATCTGGCCGACCGCAAAAAATCCGGCCTGCGCTGCGCGCTGAAAGTGTTGACACTGGTGGAAGAAGGCAGGGAACAGACCGAAATTCTGACGCGCTTCCTTGAAGAACGTGCGCTGTTATCGCGCATCGATCATCCCAATGTCGCCAAGGTGTTCGATCACGGCATCACTGACAATCACGTCTATATTGCGCTGGAATTTTTCCCGTGCGGCGATCTGAAGCTGGCCATTGAACACGGCGTTTCGGTGGGAACATCGTTGGCGTATGTGCGACAGATTGCCGACGGATTAGGTGCGATCCATGCACAGGGAATCATTCATCGCGATATCAAACCCGCCAACATCATGTTGCGCACGGACGGCTCCATCGCGCTGGTCGATTTTGGTATCGCCAAGGATCTACAGGCGGTTGCCATGCTAACGCTGCATGGCCAGACAATTGGCACACCGCATTACATGAGCCCTGAACAAATTAATTCCGAAACACTGGATGCGCGCAGCGATCTTTACAGCCTGGGAGCGATATTCTACGAAATGCTGACTCACCAACGGCTATTTGCGGGTGATCGCATGGAGAGCATTTTGATGCAGCATCTGCACGCGCCGCGCCCCACGCTGCCGCGCAACCTGAGCATTCTTCAACCGATACTCGACATACTGCTTGCGATCAAACCGGCTGACCGTTTTCCCGACACGTCGGCCTTTCTAAGGGCATTTTCAGTTGTAGAGTTGATGCGCTTCAGCGAGGATATCGGTGCCGGCAACAAGTCATTTTCCGGCATGGCAGATCTTGATACACTGCCAAACGTGTAGCGCGACAAATCCACTTGTTTCAAAGCCGCACTGACGCTCGTCGGCGTAGGCATGCTGGCTTACGAATGCAAGGCAGTGGCTGACAAGCCCGGCTCATTTGCCTGGACCTTCGCCGGCACGGACGCCAAGCTGCTCGATGCCAACAGGAAAGAAGTCGGCAAATACTATGCTGGCCCAACCTGGGAATCCAACGATGGCTCAAAGGTGACGGGCAAGCAACTGGCCGTATCGCCCGGTGCTGCAGGCTCGATCCCACTGCAATTGGTACAAGCCGCGCCCTCTACCGGCACGGGCGCCATGACCGACGTGACCTACATCCAGCGTCTGAAGACGGTTGGCGGCGTTGCCTCTGCGACGCCGGTTTGTGCAGCCACCAACGTCGGCACCAAGACCTCGGTAGGCTACCAGACAGACTACGTGTTCTTCAAGAAAGGCTAATACCCTTCAGTGCCGGCAAGCATTGCGGCATCCTAAAAAGCCGCCGCATAGCGTCGGCTTTTTTATTTTGCGGCACATTGACGTGGCGAGCCCAGCCTCGCACTGAAACTAGCACTGGTACGGATTCCCGGGCTCTTTCAGCCTGTGATGCCCGCCAGATGGCGTTCTGCGCCCCTTTGTGCTGGGAAAAAGCGCTACTGAAAATACATCGCGATCTGTGCCTACGATTTGCCTGAAACAATCGAGGCGACTCGCCAAACGTTCATTCGCCGACTACCATCCGGTAGGTGTTGCGCCCTGATTGCTTCGCCGAATACAAGGCCTTGTCGGCGAGATCCATTAGCGCCGATGCCGAGGTGGCGCAGGTGGCAAAGGCGACCCCAATGCTGGCGCTGACGATCAGTGTGGCGCCGTCCACCGTGACGGGTTGTTGCATGATCGTGAGTAATTTTTTGGCAACGTTTTCGCCGGATTCCGGTGCAGCCTGCTGGATCAGCAGCACAAATTCGTCGCCACCGATGCGCGCAACCACATCATCCTCGCGAATGCACGATTGAAGCGTGGCAGCGAACGCGACGATCACCGCATCTCCCACCGGGTGACCGTAGGTGTCGTTGATCGATTTGAAGTGATCAATATCCAGGCACAGCAGGGAAAGCGCAGTCCCCTGCCGGCGGCTGCGTGCCAGCGCATCCGTGAGACGCTCTTCGAAATAGCGGCGATTTGCGACTCCGCTCAAGCTGTCGATGCGCGCCATACGATCGAGTTCGGCCTCGGCAAGCTTTAGTTGAGTGATATCAAATGTGAGCGCGTAAAACCCTTGTATGGTGCCATCCGCGTCCCGGTTCGGCACATAGTTGGACTGATAGTGATACAGCTTGCCAAGCGCTTCGCCCGTGCCCTCAAAGCTCACCGACTCGCCGCGCAACGCGGCTTCCGCGTGCGACTTTATCGCGCCATAGATTTCTTCCCCACGAACCTCACGCATGGTGCGGCCAATCATGGACCGTGGATCGACACCAAATACACTGCCCATGAAGGCGTTGGCAAAGGTATAGCGCTGGTCCTTGTCGACACACGCGATCATCGCCGGAATATTGTCGGTGACGGCGCGCATGTGGCTTTCGCTAATCGACAATGCCTCTTCCGCGCGGACCCGAGCGGTAATATCGCGTCCTGAATAGATAATTTCCGGCAGACCACCATCATCAGGGCTCGGCACGAGGCGGGCCAGGGCTTCAATCCAGACATAGTGACCGTCGGCATGTCTGGCACGATATACAACCGATGCAGACCCGCCGTTTTCGCTCAGATCACAGATCGCCGCGACAAGATGTCCGCGGTCGTCCGGATGCACCAGATCCCAACCGGGCTTTGCAATTTCGGCCGGTTCCATACCTAAAAGGTCTTTGGCCGCGGGCGAGACATACAGGCGGTGTCCGTCGTGCCGCATGCGGACGACCAGATCGCGCGAGTTATCGGCAAGCATGCGGTAACGCGATTCACTTTCCTGCAAATTTGCAAGCGCCTGCTTCAAGCGTGCGTTGAAATAGCGCTGCGTGACCAGCAACACGCCAAAAACCACCACCAGGCCCAGACTCAGCAAGGCAACAGTCGTGGACAGGCGCTCCCGATCAGCCAACGCCACGGCGCGCTCTGCGGCCAGCGCGGCGGCGGCTTCCAATCGTTGTACATCGAGTTCCTGCTGCGCGTATTTGAGTCGAGCTTCAAAGTCGTCGGCCGCCATGTTGCGGTCGTCCGCCTCCAGCATGGCCTCAAGGGCAAGCGAGCGCGCCATCAGTGTTTCAAGTTCGGCGCGAGGAATATTGCGTCCCAGCAAACTGCGTATCAACGACCGCAAAACACGACGTTCGTCCCGGTCAAGCTTGAGATCGCGAAACGATGTGTAAGCCAACCGCAACTCCCGTTCCGCAGATACATTATCCGATTGGTTGAGTGCAGCGAGTCCGAGAACTTCGTGTCCGAGGCCGGTGAGCTGTGAATTGCTCAATTGCGCACCCAGCGCGAGGATGCGCCGACCGTTTTCGATCTGCGTAGGAATATCACCCGTGAGCCGTGCGATTCGCGCGTCTTCCAGGTGCAGTTCGGCACTCAGCTTTGGATCCTGAATTTTGTCGACCAATTCCAAAGCTTGTTTCAGCACCATTCGTGCGCCGGCAGTGTTGCCAAGTTGGGCCATGGCTCGTGCCTGATTCCGCAACAAGCGGACGCGTATCAACAAGGCCGGATTGTCCGCGAGCACTGCCAATCCGAGTCCAGCGTATTCAGCAGCTTTGGCGTGCTTGCCCACCGCATAGCTCAACGAGGAATAAGCCAGGTATACATCGGCGCTCAATTCTGGAAACGCCTGTAGCTTCAGAATGCGCTCGGCTTCACCAAGCAATTGCGAAGTGCGACTGAAATCCTGCATGGCCATACGGCCGCGGCTTTCAAGGATCAGGCCCCGCGCCTGCAGCTCGGGCAAATTTGCCGTCTCAGCCGCCTTGCGCGCGCGGGCGGCAGCATTACTTTGGCACTGCCAATCGGCGATGACACGGCAAGCGTTTGATTCCGCAAGGTGCAACAGGGACAGTTCTTTAAAATCCATTGCCGCCGTCGCCGCCTGCACGCGGGCCGGAAGTTCGCGAATCACGCCTTCGGGATCAGTAAGCGCTCGTATTTCGAGCGGATGCCTCGACACCGGTTGCGAGACTGTTGCCACCTGGGCGACAACGGACGCACATATTCCTAATAACAACAGGACTCGGATTGCCGCACTAAAAAAACGCCCCGTAGCGAACCGGTAGATCATTCAAATCCCTTATGCAGCCTAAAGGCAATGGAGCAGTAATCATAGCCGAACAGAACCGATGCGCTCGAATCAACAATGTTTGATTGATTTGCGTCGTGACTCCAACAATTATTAATAACACCAGCATTGGCGCGGTACTCTGGACATTTCATGTCTGGAGCCCGCACCAGTGCTAGGGAACCATGCTCTCGGCACTGAAAAACTCGACTGCCTCCGCTTCCACTCTCGTCCGTTTCATCGGCGGCAGGCTTTGCCAGATACGTTTGCCGTAGGGCTTCTCGACCAGTCGTGGATCGCAGATCATCAGCACACCGCGATCAGTCTCATCGCGAATCAACCGCCCCGCGCCCTGCTTCAGCGCAATCGCCGCGTGCGGCACCTGATACTGCATGAATGCATTACCGCCGGACTGATTGATCGCGTCGATTCGCGCGGCGAGTACAGGATCATCTGGCGGTGCGAAGGGAAGCTTGTCGATCACGACGAGTGACAAGGCATCACCCTTGACATCGACGCCCTCCCAAAACGACTGGCTGGCCACCAGCACGGCGTTGCCGAGCTTACGAAAGCGTTCAAGCAATTCATTGCGCGTGCCTTCACCTTGCACCAGAAGCGGAAATTCCCAGCCGCGCTTTTCGGCGTGCAGTTTCAGCGATTCGTAAGCGCGATCCATCGCCTTCAATGAGGTGAACAGCAGGAAGGCGCGCCCGGCAGCAGCCTCGATCAAAGGTAACGCCGCAGTGACCACGGCTTCAGTATGTTCAAACGTATTTGGCGCGGGCATTTTGTCAGGCACATAGAGCAACGCCTGATTGGGGTAGTCGAAGGGCGATGGCCAGAACGCGGTTTCGACGCTGCGTTCGGCAAACGCATCGTCCTCGAAATCATCGGCAGATTGATCATTCACCAAACCCATTTCGGTCTGGTAGTGTGAAAATTCGCCTTTCACAGCAAGTGTCGCTGACGTAAAAATCCACGCGCGTTTCTGGCCGAATACCTGGCTCTTGAAAATATTGGCAATCGATAGCGGTGTCAGGTGGAGTGCGAGCGAATGTCCGAATACTTCTGCCCAGCGCACATAACCTTCGATGCTGGAATCCTGCCAGCGCGTCATGCGGCTGGCGAAATCATCTGCGCGCTCGAGACAATTGGCGAGTTCTTGCGCGCGTGCGGCCTGGCTTTCGAGCATCTCACGCAGTTCGGCAATTTTCTCCTGCACATCGGCATATGCATCCGCAAAGCCTTCGCGTTCGGTGATCGCCTTGCCGGGAATGCGAGTGTTGTCTTCATGCATCACCAGCCGTAAATCACGCGCAGCCTTGTCGAGTGCGCCTGAAGACTCCTGCAAATCCTTGAAGTCGCCTGCGTGCTCAACACCGGCGAGGCGTGAGTCGCGTGCGAGCTCGATCAATTGCGAAGTCGTAACGACTTCGCCGAAGAACATCGTTGCCGTTTCCGGTAACTGATGTGCCTCATCGAATATCACAGTGTTGCAGGCCGGCAATAGATCCTGCGCGCCGTCGTCTTTCAGAACCAGGTCGGCGAAAAACAAATGGTGATTCACGACCACCACTTCTGCTTCCATCGCGGCTTTGCGGGCCTTCATGACGAAGCATTCAGCGTACTGCGCACATTGCGAGCCAAGACAATTTTCCCGCGTTGACACTGCTGCCGGCCATGCGCTTGATCGTTCGGACACATCAGGCAATTCCGCTTTGTCGCCGGTGCCGCCGCCGCTCAGGCAGCGATCAGCAAAGCGGCGAATAATGTGAATGTGTTTGACGTCTTCGCGGCTGAGGAAGCGTCCGTCGGCGATAGCACCATCGAGATGATGCAGGCACACATAATTCGCACGGCCCTTGAGCAACGCGGTGCTGACAGGAATGCCCAGCGCCTTGATGACGGTGGGAATATCGCGACGAAAAAGCTGATCCTGAAGGTTCTTGGTACCCGTCGAAATGATTACCTTGCCGCCAGACTGCAGCGCCGGAACAAGATAGGCGAACGTCTTGCCAGTGCCGGTGCCCGCCTCAGCGACCAGTACCCCCGCGCGCTTGATGGCGGCATCGATTTTTTCCGCCATTTCGATCTGGCTCTGGCGGTGACGAAAACCTTCAATACGTTTGGCAAGTGGCCCATCGGGGCCGAAGATCGTGCTTATTTCTGACATAGCGGGATGATACCTTGCGGTTGCTGTTTTTCACCGCCGCATCACGTCGCAATATTAAGGAACCTCTGATTAAGTCGCTTTCGAAAAGATTGTGTTGAGATTGGGGCATATGCAAGGCGTGCGACGAAGGTGTGTTGCTTAAGCTACCGCACGAGGAGTGCAACACGGCCTGCGGCCTGCAGATGCCCCAATATCGACGCAAGATTTGCGGAATGGACTTGATCAGCGGATCCTTAAGCACGTCCGAAAATAATTTTCTCCTTGGTAAGCAATTTGGAAATGAGCACGACCGCAACCAGACAAAGAGTCGCGTTAATCGCGAACGGCAGCAGGTAATGGATCGTCGTCACGGCCTCACCACGCAGGATTCGCGTAATCACCATCAACTGCCCCAGCATCGGTACAAATAACTGCCACGTTGCGTCCTTGAACTGCGCCAGCATGCTGATCGCGGGCGCCATCGAAACGGCCATGATGAGATACGACACATACGTTTGCGCCTCCTTGTAGGTGCGGCCGTAGGTGGCGATCAACATTTGCAAAGCTCCCATCGCAGGCGCGAATGAAAACATCGTGATTGCAAAGCCGAAATACTGCGCCGGGCTGATCGACAACACACTGGCCAGATTTGGCAACGGCACAAAATTCAGAGTTAACGCGAACCCGCACATCGTGAGCGTGGCGACTGTCAGACCATAGAGCGCGACAGCCAGCCATTTGCCCGTCACAAGTCCCGCGCGTGACACCGGATTCATCAACAATGGCTCCAGTGATCCGCGCTCACGTTCGCCTGCTGTAACGTCAATGGCAATTGCCGTCACCCCGCTCACGCAACCGAGCAGTGTGATCCAGGGAATAATGAACAGCAAACCTGCCGCGCGCTGCGCCGCCGTGCCAAGATTCACATCTTGCACATCGACTACACGCGTGAGTTGCGGCGATATGCCGCGTGCAATCAGGCGCTGTGTTGAAGCCTCTGCATTGAATCCGAGCATCAATCTGCGCAGCACACCGATGGAGACCTTGCCTGAATCCTGGCGCGTATCATCGAACACGAGTTCCACTTGGGCAGTGCCAGTACTGAATTTTTCCGCAAATTCTTTTGGTATCACGAGCACCGGGTCGTGCTTGCCGTTTTTAATCAGCTCGCGAAAATCCGGCTTTGGATCCTTGATGGTGACATCTTGACGCGCGAAGTAGTTAACAATTTCCGGACTGTTATCCTTGCCCTGCACATACACTTCGCGCGCTTCGGCTTTCTTTTCCACGCTGGCGATGAACTGTGTCAAGCCAAACAACAACAACGGCCCCATCGCAATCGACAGGAAAAAAATCATTGCGGCGGTGCGCCTGTCGCGCAGGTGATCGAGGAGCTCTTTCTTGCAGACGGTAACAATGGTCGCCAACATCATGCGGCCTCTTTGCGCGTGGCTGCAGTGTTCAGAACATCACTCAATGCAATGAAAGCATCTTCCAGATTTTGCTTGCCGCTCAGCTCGATCAACTGACTCGTGGTTCCCTGCGCCGTCACGCGGCCATGGGAGATGATGATAATTTCGTCGCACAACGCGGCAACTTCCTGCATGACGTGACTGGAAAACATTACCGTCTGGCCTTCGGATTTGAGGCGCTTGATAAGTTCACGCAGCGCCCTGGTACTCATCACATCGAGGCCATTGGTCGGCTCATCAAGAATGACATTGGTGGGCTCATGGATAAGTGCACGCACGATGGCAACTTTCATGCGTTCGCCTTGCGAAAATCCCTCGGTACGGCGATCCAGAATGTCTTTCATATCGAGCCACTCAATGAATCGCGCCAGCGTTTTTTCCGAACGCGCAATTTCAACGCCACGCAATTCGGCGTAGTAGCGGATATTTTCGCGCGCAGTCATGCGGGTATACACGCCACGCGAATCGGTGAGTAGACCGCAGGCGCGGCGCGCGCCGTCCGGGTCAATTGCGACATTGACATTGTCGATCAACGCCAATCCGGAATCGATGTCTATCAGCGTGCCGATCATGCGAATAGTGGTGGTTTTTCCTGCGCCGTTCGGCCCAAGCAGGCCGGTGATTGCACCACTGTTCGCGGTGAACGTGACGCCGTCCACCGCCTTGACGGCGCCGAATTGTTTTCTCAGGTTTTCTACCTTGATCATTTCTTGCCTTCCTGTGCTGAGCTTTCCGCCACTTCTGCTTTGGTGCGTTCCAGCAACGGCGCGAAGAATAGCGGACGCGGCATGTGTTCAAGACATTTCGCGTCGAGGTCCGCGACCGAAGCGGTTTCGACAAACTTCTTGATGAGCTTTGGCCCGCATCCATGATGGCTGACGCCATGCCCGATATTTGGTGCAACAGCGTGAAGCGAATTGGAGAAATTTTTCTTCACTTCCTCACCATAGGGCGGCGGTGTGACTGGATCGAGCGCGCCGGAGAGAATCAACACCGGCTTTGATGATTTCACCGGCTGATCAAAGTCTTTTGCCATCGACCCTTTTGGCCAGACTTCGCAGCCCTTGGTAAATTCGTCAACAAATATTTGGCCGAAAGGCTGCGGTTGCATTTGAGATTCTCCGCGTTTTATGCGTGGCACATCCTCAGCGCACACCACCGAAAGCTGCATGCCTCTGGCCAGCTTTTCTTCTGCAAAATTACCGAACATTCCGCCCATTGTGAGCAAGGGTGCATAGTCACCCAGCTTCGCGTTCGCGAGTGCTGCGGGCAACATGGCCACCATTTCAGGAACGTACAATGCAGGAAAGACAGAAGCCAACAGCATCTCGCGGGTTATCTTGGCGTCACGTTTGATCCCCGTCACAGAGTCGGCTATGTTCACACCGCGGGGCGTTTTTGAAAGCGTTGCAAGGAGATCATCGAGCGTTGCCTTCAGGTCCGCATTCTGCCTGGCGCATTGCGTCTCCTTGCCGCACGCGATGACCATTTTTTCCAACACCTGACCCGCGTCACGCGCAAAACTTTCCGGTAGCGCCAGTGACGGCGGTGCAACACCGTCAAGCACAACGCTCCTCACGCGATTTTCATAGCGACGTAAATATTCCATCGCCGCCCGCGTGCCGTAAGAGCCACCCCAGAGATTTATTGTCTGGTAACCCAGCGCCTCGCGCACTTCATCGATATCAGCCATCGCGATCGTGGTCGTGTATTGAGTAAGGTCGGCCCTCAAAGCGAGCTTGTCGCGACATGCCGTGATTACCTTGCGTTTCGCCGCGTCCCGTTTGGCGGGGTCAGTCAATTCCGGCGATGTCGCATCCGGAAAAGTGCAGATAAGACCATTGGATTTTCCGGTGCCGCGCTGGTCAATCAGGACCAGATCGCGTTTATTGTTCAGGCCCCCGACAATGGCCAGCGCCTCGCGCGCAAGTTCTCCGGCCGCCTGACCCGGGCCGCCCGCGAAAAAGAAAACCGGATCGGGTTCCTTGTTGCGCGCGATTGCAGGGAGCAAAACGATATTGATGGCAATTTTTCGACCCTGCCGCGTCTCGCGATTTTCGAATACTTCAAGCGTGCCACACTTGACCTCGTTGTCCACATGCGCAACGCGGCAAGGATTCAATTGCAGGGTCGCTGTCTGTTGCGTTGCAGGTTTGTCGCCACAGGCGGTAAGTACACCCAGACAACTGGCAAACACCAACAAAAATCGTTTTGTTTTCATCCGAACATTCCACTTTCGCATAATGAAGGCCGCACCTTAGCGCCACATCAACCGGAAGTCAAAGCGAGTCGACGAACCCCCGGAATCGCGGCACGAGACCCCTATAATGCGCTGATGGGTTCTGCCATTATTCCAACTTTTCCAAAACATGACCCGGCCTCACCAGCCTTCTGGGATGTGCGCTTTGATGCGGCCTTTACCCCTTGGGATCAGGGCGGTGTACCGCAATCATTGGTTGATTACATTACGCAAATCCCTGCACCAAAGAAAGTTCTCATTCCCGGCTGCGGCTCGGCCCATGAAGTGCGTTTTTTCGCGGGCCTTGGCTGGGATGTCACCGCCATTGATTTTTCGCCAGCGGCAGTGGCGCGCGCGAAACAACTACTCGGTGAATTGGGAAGCCACGTGCGAAAGGCGGATTTTTTTGGTGACGCCTTGGGCAAAGAGCGCTTTAGCACGGTTTACGAACGAGCTTTTCTGTGCGCGCTACCGAAGTCGCTGTGGCCTGCATGGGCCGCACGCATCGCGCTACTCATACCGCCCGATGGCCGCCTGACAGGATTTTTCTTTTTCGACAATAACGAAAAAGGTCCGCCTTTCGGAATAGCCCGCGCCGAGCTCGTCGAACTGCTTTCACCCCACTTCGATCTCATCGAGGAGAGCGTGCCAACCGACTCCATTGCCGTCTTCGCTGGCAAGGAGCGCTGGCAGGTGTGGCAGCGCCGGGCCTAGCCGCGCCATTCGGCGCGGCCTGGTCGGTATTACCCTGCTTAGGCTGCCCCGTATTTCCGGAACCAAACCATCATTCGTTTCCACCCGTCATTAGCCTCGCCAGGACGGTACGAAGGCCGGTAATCAGCGTTGAACCCGTGCGGCGTATCCACGTACAACACAATCTCGGATTGACTGCCCGCTTTTTTCAGTGCGTCGCGCATCTTTTCCACCGTGTCGCCCGGAATGCCCGTGTCGGCTGCGCCATACAATCCCAGTACCGGCACCTTGAGCGTCGATGCAATGTCGATTGGATTCTTCGGCGATAGCGGTGTACCCGGACGGACCAGACCACCGTACCATGCGGTACCCGCCTTCAAGCGTGGATTGTGTGCCGCGTACATCCAGACGATGCGACCACCCCAACAAAATCCGGTGACAGCCATTTTGTCCGCGTTGCCGCCATTCTTTGCCGCCCACGCAGCGCTCGCATCGAGGTCTGACATCACTTGCTCGTCCGGCACTTTGCCCACAACTTCTTTGAACAGCTCCGCAATTTCCTTGTATTTGGTTGGGTCGCCCTGGCGTGCATATAGCTCAGGTGCGATGGCAAGATAACCCTCTTTTGCGAAGCGTCTGCAAATATCCTTGATGTGCTCATGCACGCCAAAGATTTCCTGCACGACCAACACCACCGGCAAATTTTTTCCCCCGGCAGGCATGGCGCGATAGGCAGGCATCTGGCCGTCCTTGACGGCAATTTTCACCTCGCCCGCTGTCAGACCTTTGGTATCGGTGGTGATCGTTTGTGCGTTGACGGGCAGCACAGCGGCGGCGAATCCGGAAGCAAGTGAAGTCATCACAAAATCTCGGCGGGAATATTCGGTTTTAGGGGCAAACGGTACAAGGTCCGGAATCAGTTCATGGGCAGTTTTTGGCGGCATGGCGAATCTTCCTCGGTTGGAAAATTTGATTATATGCCGGTCGTTAACCGGTATCATCAAACGCATGATTCGGGCACTCATGACAATATTGCTTACGGGAAACTTGGTCGCGTTGATGCCGGCGTTCGCCAATCGAGTGGCACCGGATACTAGCGACGAGCCGCAGTTTCGCGCCGAACCAATTGCGGAAGCGAAATTGTCACCGCCCGACCGCTTGCAGAATTTACTGATCCATGCAATCTCGATGATCGGCGTGAACTACAAATACGGCGGCAATTCAGCGCAATCTGGCTTCGATTGTTCGGGCTTTGTGCGCCATGTGTTTGCCGAGTCGCTGGCACTTGAATTACCGCGCAGTTCCTACGCAATGGGCAAACTTGGTGTGAATGTGAAAAGTGAGGATCTGCAACCGGGCGACCTGGTTTTTTATAAAACGCTCAATCGCGCTTTTTCGCATGTTGGTATTTATCTCGGTGAAGGCCGTTTTGTCCATGCTCCCTCGCGTGGCAAGAGCGTGGAGATCGTCAGCATGTCGGACAATTACTGGAAAAAACGCTTCAATGGTGCGCGGCGCCTGCTAAGCGAAGATTGACGTCCAAATGAAAACGGCCACATGCGTGGCCGTTTTCCTGTGTGCTGCACGGACGTCATTTACTCGCCGTACATTTTTTGCTTCAGTTCGCGACGCTCTTGTGCTTCGATCGTCAGCGTTGCGGTGGGGCGCGCCAGCAAACGCGGCACACCGATGGGTTCGCCCGTTTCTTCGCAGTAACCATAGCTACCGTCTTCGATACGCAGAAGCGCAGCTTCGATCTTTTTCAGGAGCTTCCGCTCGCGATCGCGCGTTCGCAGTTCCAGCGCGTGTTCTTCTTCCTGCGTCGCACGGTCTGCCGGATCGGGCGCTACAGCCAGTTCCCTCAAGTGTTCAGTGGTCGCGTCAGCGTTGTCGCGCATTTGCGTCTGCAACTCAAGCAAACGGTGCTTGAAAAATTTACGTTGCGCAGACGACATGTAATCAGCCTTCGACTGCTTGATCAGTTCCGCTTCGGTGGCCAAACCCGGAACGCGGGTATCGGCCTTCGACGAAACGTACGGTGTTGGTTTCGTTATGAGCTTTGTTACGGGCTTAGCGACGTTTTTTGGTGCTGGCTTAGGCGCGGCTTTGGCAACCGTCTTGGGCACCACTTTTACTTTTGCCTTTGGTTTTACCTTTGGCTTCACCACTGTTTTCGGCGCAGGCTTGGCCTTCGCGACGATTTTCGGCGCTGGCTTGGCCTTGGCTTTCACCACGGGCTTTGCCTTGGGTTTGGCAACTTTTGTGCCGACTTTTGTTTTGCTGCCCCCGGCTTTCGCCTTCGGTTTTGCTTTTGCAGTAACCAACTTCAACTCTCCTGAAACAACACAATCATGTTTTTGCGGGCATTTTAGGAAACACCAGAAACACAAAAACGCGTAAGTGTACTGAAACCACTCAGTGAATTCAACGCAATTCTTTTGATTATCCCGTAACCTGTGTTGAAAACACACTGCCCTGTGAACAAGGCTGGATGCACGTCTCGGTGGGATATGCGCCGAGAAGCCCGCCCTTGCTGGAGCGTAGGCTCGCTACTCTTATTAAGAATGATTCTTGTTACAATCATCCCTCGTTAAACTGTTCTTAATCCAGCGAGTTCAAACCGCACCGCGCAAAGAACATGAAATCCACGATTACTTCTTCTTATCGTTGCTGAGTATCCCTATGCTGACAAGTTCTCCTCCAGCCAAATCTTGATCAGCGATTGATAGGTAACATCGCGGGCGTTTGCGTTTGCTTTGTCCTTGGTGCGTTTGAGCATGTGCAACTGCAGGCATAGTGAAATGCTCTGGTTCGTTAGTTTGAGATTGGGGAAACTTACGCGCTTCGCTTTCGCCCTGTCGACGTACTTGGTACTGTCTTTCTTTAGCCAGAATGCGGTTCCGCTGCCTCGGACTTGAAGGTGGGTATGGGTTTAAGTTTGGCTTTCACATATTTTCCATTCATTGCGGCTCATGCCGCGCGCGGAAATCACTCTGATCTAGGTCGCTATTGCGCAAAGCTTACACTTGGCAATGTTGCCTCAATGGAACTCCTATTAACCGCGTCATTTCGGCCTTCGGCGGAATGACGGCTAGTTGAGGTTTGAGGTGTTGCGTAAATCGTAGAACGCCATTTGGCGCGGATCTCGAAGGCATTTGTGCCTGTGAATCGCACCGGTTCTTGACTTTACCGATTAAATCGATGGTCACTTTAGCTTTTTTACCTACCGGCAAACTTGTCCATTTCATCCTTGATCTGGCTCGCCAGTTTGTTATTTAGCGTGATTACGAAATCCAAATGTTCAGGAGCGAATTGCCATGATTTTTGTTTTCTCCCGGGAACAAGTATCAGGCAGCGCTGTACAGAACGCTGCCACCCAGGCGCTTGCAAACAGCATCGGTAACTTCCACAGTGGTCGCCGAGCCACCGAGATCGCGTGTGTGCAATTTGGTGTCGGCAGTGACGCCTTCAATTACCTGCATCAGTCGTTTGGCGGCTTCAGCCTCGCCAAGATGCTCAAGCATCATGACCGCTGACCAAAAAGTACCGACGGGATTGGCCAGACCCTGACCCATGATGTCGAAGGCCGACCCGTGGATCGGTTCGAACATCGACGGGTAGCGGCGTTCCGGATCGAGGTTGGCGGTGGGTGCGATGCCGAGGCTGCCTGCCAGCGCTGCAGCCAGGTCGGAGAGAATGTCGGCGTGCAGGTTGGTGGCAACGATGGTATCGAGGCTCGCCGGGCGATTGACCATGCGCGCGGTGGCGGCATCGACCAATTCCTTGTCCCATTTGACGTCCGGAAAATCCTTCGCAACCAGATTGGCGATTTCATCCCACATCACCATCGCATGGCGCTGTGCGTTGCTCTTGGTGATGACCGTCAGGAGCTTGCGCGGCCTCGACTGCGCCAGCTTGAATGCAAAACGAATGATGCGCTCGACGCCGACACGCGTCATGATCGAAACATCGGTTGCCACTTCGATCGGATGCCCCTGGTGCGCGCGACCGCCGACGCCGGCATATTCTCCTTCCGAATTTTCGCGCACGATGACCCAGTTGAGATCTTCCATCGCACAACGCTTGAGCGGGGCATCTATGCCCGGCAAGATGCGCGTTGGCCGCACGTTGGCGTATTGATCGAAACCCTGGCAAATTTTCAGGCGCAAACCCCAGAGCGTAATGTGATCCGGAATATGCGGGTCCCCGGCTGAGCCGAACAAAATCGCGTCCTTGTCGCGTAATGGATTCAATCCATCCTCCGGCATCATCATGCCGTGAGCGCGGTAGTAGTCGCCGCCCCAGTCGAAATTCTCGAACTCGAAGCGAAACGAACCGTCTGCGGCCGCAAGTGCTTCCAGCACATGGCGGCCTGCCGGTACGACTTCCTTGCCAATTCCGTCTCCGGGAATCGTGGCGATGCGATAAGTTTTCAAGTCTTTTCTCCGTCTTTGGGCCGCGATTCTAGTGCCTCATCACATCAAGTGTAGGTTCGACAATCCTCAATCACCTTGCCATCATTCGGCAACGATCCATTCGCTGCTATTCGCACATCCCCGCGCAGCTTGGTAATTTCGCGAATGGAATTTTTGACTGCCTCCTGATCGAGTTCAGTTGATGCTTCGCACGAGAGCATCATCGCATCCGCAGCATCCACATGGCTTACGGTAAGTCTTACCTTTAAAATTTCTGGATGACGTTTCGCAATTTCGGCGATCTGGTGTGGGTGCACGAACATGCCGCGCACTTTGGTGCTTTGATCGGCGCGGCCCATCCAGCCTTTGATGCGGATATTGGTACGGCCGCACGATGATGCCCCGAGAAGTACAGCTGACAAATCACCCGTGGCAAAACGAATCAACGGATAGTCACGATTGAAAGTCGTCACCACGACCTCGCCAACTTCACCGTCGGGTACGGGGTTGCCAGTGCCGGGCTGGACAATTTCGACGATGATGTTTTCATCCAGTATCAATCCTTCGCGGGCACCGCTTTCATACGCAATCATCCCCAGATCAGCGCTGCCGTAGACCTGGTAAGCATCGATGCCGCGAGCCTTGAAGAGCTCGCGCGCAGGCGCCAGGAACGCTTCTCCGGACAAGATCGCTTTCTTGATCGGGCCTATGTCGCTATCGTATTCGTCGGCTTTCTCAATCAGCAATTTCAGGAACGACGGTGTGCCGGCGAACGCGCATGGTCGCAATGCCGCGATTGTCGCGAGTTGCATCTCTGTCTGCCCCGTGCCCGCCGGAATCACTGCGCAACCGAGCGCATGTGCGCCGGTTTCGAACATCGATCCTGCGGGCGTGAGGTGATATGAAAACGTGTTGTGCACAATGTCACCTGCGCGAAACCCTGCGGCGAACATGACGCGTGCGGTGCGCCAGAAATCACGGCTCCTGCCTTCGGCGTCGTAAATCGGGCCGGGGGAAACAAACAGCCTCGCGAGTTTTTCCGGGGCGATGGCGTTCAATCCGCCGAATGGGAGTCGGCGCTTTTGTATATCCACAAGATCTGATTTGCGCGTGACTGGCAACGTTGCCAATGCTTTGCGCGAGGCCACGTCACGCGGCTCTATGCCGGCAAGCAATGTCGCAAAATACAGCGCGTTTGCCTTCGCGTGGGCGACTTGTGCGGGAAGTGCTGCGAACAACTCACCTTCGCGCTGTTCCGGCGGCCTCGTCTCGAGCGTGTCGTAATGCATGCTCATGAGCGCTTCACCGCGTGTGTGGCAGCCAGCGCAGCACATCTTGCGGTCACTTCCCTGATGAGCTTTTGCCGGCCGGCAACACTGGTGATTTTCATTCGATCAAATCCTGACGGAATCGGCGTCACGCACTTCAAATCCGCGACAACACCGTCTGAACTTTCATGAAAATGCAGCATGGGAATACGCCGGGAGTAAAAAATCGCTGGTTTAATTTGAACAAGACCGGGAGCGTCCTGAAGCTTATCCAGCAACGGCTGCAAATTTTCCAGCACGGAAGTTGACAGCCTCGCCATCACGCCAACCAGCGCTTGCGGCGCCGATAGTGCTTCACGTCCCTGAAGCTCTTGCGGCCAGATATTGAAATGCCGAGATAAAACTCCTTCACATCTTCATTCTCGGCGAGACTCTTCGCTGCACCTTCCATCACTACACGTCCGTTTTCCAGGATGTAGCCAAATTCTGCGTAGCGCAATGCCACATTCGTGTTCTGCTCGGCGAGCAGAAAACTCACCTTCTCCTTTTGATTCAGGTTGCGCACGATTTCAAAAATTTCTTCAACAATCTGCGGCGCCAATCCCATCGACGGCTCATCAAGCAGAATCATGTTTGGTCGCGACATCAAGGCGCGTCCGACCGCCGTCATCTGCTGCTCGCCGCCAGAGGTGTAGCCGGATTGGGAGTTACGACGCGTTTTCAAACGCGGGAAATAGTTGTAGACCTTTTCAAGATCGACATTAACGTCAGCGCGGGAAGCGTTGCGCGTATATGCACCCGTCAACAAGTTTTCTTCAACCGTCAGATGCGCAAAACAGTGGCGGCCCTCCATCACCTGAATGACACCGCGCTTGACCAGATCGGACGGCGACAGTTGATGCACCTTTTCACCCCGATATTCGACCGAACCTTTGGTCACATCACCACGTTCGCTTTTCAGCAGATTCGAGACGGCGCGCAAGGTGGTTGTCTTGCCCGCGCCATTGGCGCCAAGGATCGCGACGATGCCACCCTCCGGCACGCAAAGCGAAACGCCCTTCAGCACGAGGATGACGTGGTTGTAGATGACCTCGATGCCGTTGACCGATAGCAGGGGTTTTGTTGCTGCAACAGGAGGTTGGGTGGCGTTTAGCATTTGTGTCTTCGATTCGAGCGTTCGTTATTGGGCGCTACACGATGCTTTGCGCAGCGCCCAGTGGCTAACGTTCAACCAGCATCAACTTTCTTTGCTGCAATCACGCGGTATAATTTTCTTTTCTTCCGCATATTTTTTGGCCTGCGCCGTAATCATCGGGCCCAGCATGCCCCGGTCGGCCTCATACCAATCCGATGTGTAGCTCCACGCTTTGCCATCCCAGGTATGGATGCGCGCCTTGTGCGCACCTTCGTGATCGCTGCACGATGTTTTGATCGGCTGCAACATGCCTTCAAAGCCGATAGCCTTGATTCGGGCGGTATCGATATTCAGGTTCTCTGCACCCCAGCGCACCTGCTCACCCGTCACCGGTTTCTTGCCATATTTCGATTGCGCCTTGCGGACCGCTTCGACCACCAGCATTGCGCTGATCATGCCGCGGTTGTAGAGCACATTGCCGACTTCCTCTTTCTTGCCGGTGCCTTTGCTCTTGTCGTAGAGATACTTCAGCATGTCCTTATGTACGGCCGCATCTTTCTCGCTCGAATGCTGCATTGCCAGTCCGTTGTAACCTTTCGCCGCCATGTCGGCAGGCAGCACATCCGGTTCAGCTGCTGACCACCACACGCCGTACATTTGCAAACGCGGATACGACACGGCAATCGCTTCTTTGATCGCGGTGGAGTTCATGCCGCCCCAACCCCACAGGAACACGTAATCAGGCTTCTGCTGGCGAATCTGCAGCCAGGTGGCTTTTTGTTCGAGGCCAGGATGCGTAACAGGCAATTTGACTAATTCAAAGCCATGTTTTTTGGCATGTGCTTCCAGCACTGGAATCGGCTCCTTGCCGAACGGCGAGTCGTGATACACCAGCGCTATTTTCTTGCCCTTCAGGCTACCTTTTTTGGAAACGTGCTGAACCAGGATATCGGCGGCAGTCCAATAGGTTCCCATCAGCGGAAAAGTCCATGGAAAGACGCTGCCA
>JANYFH010000307.1 GCA_025362705.1 Betaproteobacteria bacterium | reverse complement strand
GTTTTTCGGTGTTTCGAGGCACTGCAGGCGGTGGGTCAAAAGTCAGTTTTTGGTGTCCGAATGACGGGTTCTGGCGCGTGTGTGTTTGCCGCGTTTGAAATCGAGCAGGATGCGCGTGACGCGTTTCAAAAGTTGCAACCGGAATACAAAGGTTTTATTGCTCAAGGGTTGTCGAAACACCCCTTCAGTTAAGTTTTTGGGGAGTCGCCAAGTGGTAAGGCACCGGATTTTGATTCCGGCATTCGTAGGTTCGATCCCTACCTCCCCAGCCAGCTAGACGGGTCATTTTGCGTGTGTGAATTAATCTATTTTTGTGACGTGTGAACCGATGCTCCAGGCGCCGCGAAAGAGTTACTAGCATGGCATTCGACAACATAAGTATTTTTACGGGTAATGCGAATCCGAGGCTCGCGAAAGAAGTCGCGAAGCAGATGGGTACGCAGTTGGGTCGCGCCAAGGTTTCGAAATTCAGCGATGGCGAGGTGATGGTTGAAATCATGGAAAACGTTCGTGGCAAGGACGTATTTATCCTGCAATCAACCTGTGCCCCGACCAACGACAACCTGATGGAAATCATGGTGATGGCTGATGCCCTGAAGCGTTCCAGTGCGGCGCGCATCACGGCGGCTATTCCGTATTTTGGTTATGCGAGACAGGATCGACGTCCGCGCAGTGCAAGGGTGGCGATTTCTGCCAAAGTGGTGGCGAACATGCTTACCGGGGCAGGCGTAGACCGGGTGTTGACGATGGATTTGCACGCGGATCAGATTCAGGGATTTTTTGACATTCCAGTGGATAACATCTACGCCACGCCGATTTTGCTGGGGGACGTCTGGAAACACGATTACCCGAACTTGATCGTAGTCTCGCCTGACGTGGGCGGTGTGGTACGGGCAAGGGCAGTGGCCAAGCAGCTCGATGCAGACTTGGCAATCATCGACAAGCGCCGTCCACGGGCGAATGTGTCGATGGTCATGAATATCATCGGTGATGTTGAAGGTCGTACTTGTATGATTCTGGACGACATTGTTGACACAGCCGGCACGTTGTCGGAAGCAGCAAAGGCATTGAAGGAACACGGTGCGGCTAGAGTTGTGGCGTACTGTACGCATCCGGTGTTGTCGGGGCCGGCGATTGAGCGTATCGAAAATTCGGTGATCGACGAGCTGGTCGTTACGGATACGATTCCGCTGAGTCCGAAGGCGGCAGCATGCAAGAAGATCCGCCAGATTGGCACGGCAGAGTTGATCGCAGAGACGATTCGCCGGATTGCAGATGATGATTCGGTCAGTTCGTTGTTTCCTGATTAGCCGGGCTGAAGTAAGAATTTTGTAGTGCGCCGCAGGTCGATAACCTGCAAAGCTGAGCCATTTGGTCGCGAATGGTTCTTAAATTGGAGTTACACATGAAAATTGCAATCAAAGCGGAAACGCGCAAAGGACAGGGCACCGGAGCGAGCCGCCGCCTGCGTCGCGCGGATAAAGTACCCGGCATCGTTTACGGCGGTGGCATAGATGCCTCTGTGATCGAACTCGACCACAACAATCTCTACCACAAGCTGAAGCTGGAAGCCTTCCACGCATCGATTCTCGATATGGAACTCGACGGCAAGACCCAACCAGTATTGCTGCGCGATGTGCAAATGCACGCCTGGAAGCAGATTGTGTTGCACGTTGATTTTCAGCGCGTCGCGGCTGACAAGAAGCTGCACATGAAAGTGCCACTGCACTTCATCAATGCTGATATTGCACCGGGCGTGAAAATCTCCAGCGGTATCGTCTCGCACATCATCAACGAACTGCATATTTCGTGCTTGCCGAAAGACTTGCCTGAATTTATTACCGTCGATTTGAAAGATCTCGCCGCGGGTCACTCGCTGCATTTGTCGAGTCTTCAGTTGCCAGCCGGTGTTGAGTCGGTTGCATTGAACAAAGGTGACGATCAATCAGTTGCGACTATCATTATTCCGCGTGCAGTTGCGGCGGAAGTGGAAGCCGCACCAGTGGTAGCGGCAGCCGATGTACCGGCAGCCAACCAAAAGGCTAAAGAGGAGGGGGTTCCCAAGAAAGACGACAAGGCCGGCGGAAAAGACAAGAAATAATCCGCTGCATTGTCGCGTTGTATATTCGAATGCCCGCGATCATCGATTGCGGGCATTTTTCTTTCTGCTTCCCAACGTTAAATGTCATCCCTCATCAATACCGCCATCAAGCTTGTCGTCGGCCTCGGCAATCCCGGCCGAGAATACGAGCGCACACGCCATAACGCCGGGTTCTGGTGGGTGGATGTGCTTGCGCGAGATTTGGGTGCTGCGTTCAAGAAGGAATCCAGGTTTCACGGTGAAGTTGCGAAGGCGGGTAGCGTGTGGTTGTTGAAACCCATGACCTTTATGAACCGCTCCGGGCAGGCGGTTGGTGCCTTGTGCAAGTTCTACCAGATTCAGCCC
>JANYFH010000136.1 GCA_025362705.1 Betaproteobacteria bacterium | reverse complement strand
AATCTCGCCATCGGCGCTGTCAATTCCTTCACGCAAAAGCATATCGCGCATCCATGTTTCAAGACTGCCGCCATCACGCGGGCCATAGTCGCGCGTAACGAACGACAACAGGTTAAAGCGATCCTTCGACAGCCAGCGATTACCGATCTCACTCAGACAGGACAACGGCAGACGCAGGAAAAATACCTTGTAGGAAAACTGGTGCTGCACCGGTCGGAAGCGTTTGTGGAACACGCGACCCAGGCACAGCTCCGGCCGCGCATCTTTTGGCCAGACGTTCATGTGTCTACGCCTGGATACGCGCTGGAAAGATCATTCGCAGCAGGCACATTGGTTGACCACGGCACCACTGCACCCAGAGCCCTGGCGACAGCGATACCTGACATCAATCCGTCTTCATGAAAGCCGTAGCGCGTCCATGCACCGGCAAACCAGCTATTTCGCCGACCCTGAATGCCACGCAGCGCGCGTTTGGTCATAGCACTTTCGGCCAGGAATACCGGATGTTCGTAGAGAATCGTTTTAATCACCTTGGCAGGATCGGGCGCAACTAACGGATTCATGGTCACGATCACAGGCGTGGTGAAGGGAAGCGGCTGAAGGCGATTAATGAGGTACGACAATGATACCGTCTGATCCGCATGTGCACTATTACGCGCAGCAGTCGCTTCCGGATGCCATGCCATGTAGTTCCAGGCCGCCCACGCGCGCGATCGGTCGGGTAGCAAACGCTGATCCGTGTGCAGAATTGCGGTATTCGATTGATACGGGATTCTCGATAGGATCGCTTCTGCCTCTGCCGCATCGCTGCCGAGAAGTCGAAGCGCTTGGTCAGAATGACACGCAAACACGACGTGTTCGAAGCGTTCGGAACCGGATGCAGACGCAATATTCACGCCGGTATTGTCACGCGTCACGTGAGTCAATGCCGCATTAAGACGGATATCGGCGACATCGGTGGCCAGTTTCTCGACATAGTTGCGTGCACCTCCTTTGACAGTACGCCACTGCGGACGGTCATTCACCGAGATCAAGCCGTGGTTGCGACAAAAATGAATGAATGTGACAAGCGGGAAGTCATCGATTTTCTGCGTAGGCGTTGACCAGATACATGCCGCCATCGGTTTCAGGTACCAGTCACGAAATGTCTGGCCGTAACTGTTTGTGTTCAGATATTCACCCAGCGTGCCGCGCATTTCTGTTTTACCGTCAGCGAGCGCCGTCGCTTCGCGATTGAAGCGCAGCATGTCTTTGAGCATTCCCCAGAAGGCAGGCTTGAACAAATTCGAAGGTTGCGCAAATACGGTTGAAATATTGTCCGAGCCGCACCACTCAAGCCTGCCTCTGCCATGCGCATCGAGCAATTTGATGCCGAACGACATGTCCGATGGCGCCACGTCGACGTCGATGTGTTTGAACATCGCGATGAGATTCGGGTAAGTCCAGTCGTTGAACACCAGAAAACCGGTATCAACCGGGTAAGTGATGCCATCCAACGTGACATCGACCGTATGCGTGTGGCCGCCGAGCGTGGCGTTTTGCTCAAACAGAGTCACCTGATGAGAACCTGCGGCGTGGCGCGCGAGCAGCCAGGCACAAGAGAGTCCGGCAATACCGGAGCCGATTACCGCAATTTTCATGAATCTGACTTGATGTTGTGATTAGCTGGCAGGTTGCGGCTGGCGCAAATCCGTTTGTCGTCGATGTTCGTACCATGGTTAGGAACCAAATATTACCAACAAGACCTGCGCAAAATTTGCCCCCTTGCAAAGATCTTACGGTAGACAGCGCGGTGTGGATTCGGTGAGGTCAGTTCGCGGCAAAACGAACCTTCCTCTTACCCGTGTGCTTCTATGGCAATTTTTTTGCTATTCTGGATGTTATTTTGTATTTCTAATCTTTCTGGTGACTCAATATGCTTTATCCCGATCTGTTTCGCGACCTCGAAAAATCCCGCTGGAATATGGCCGAGGACATTCCATGGGCGAGCTTTGACGCAGCCAAATTGTCCGACGAGCAGGCGATGACGATCAAGCTCAATGCCATTACCGAATGGTCTGCACTCCCGGCTACCGAAATGTTCCTGCGCGACAATCAGGATGACAGCGATTTTTCAGCGTTTATGTCGATCTGGTTTTTTGAAGAGCAAAAGCATTCGCTGGTGCTGATTGATTACCTGAAACGTTTCCGTCCCGATCTGGCGCCAACAGAAGCCGAGTTGCACGCGGTGCGATTCCCGTTCGATCCGGCGCCTGCGCTGGAA
>JANYFH010000079.1 GCA_025362705.1 Betaproteobacteria bacterium | reverse complement strand
TTTGGCGTTGATGTCATGCTCGACAAGATGGAGGCGGTTTTCCGCGCGCATGCGCGTTCTAGGTGAGCGCGCATGCGCGCCGTACCTGACCGGCGCTCAAGAAAGAGCGAGCAGCTCGTTCAACGCTGCCGTCACTTTTGCTACCGGCAACTGCGTCAGACACTCACTCACTTTGGATCCGCCGCAGCCGTCGTTGTTGCAGGGGCGGCAACTATGACGCGGCTCGGTGGATGCGACGATGCGGTGGACCACGCCCCACGGTCCCCAGACGGCTTCGCTGGATGGGCCGAACAAGGCGACGGTCGGCGTCTGCATCGCCGCCGCCATATGCATGGGCGCGGAATCGACGCCAACGAATGCGCGGGCATGCGCTGTGAGTGCGGCGAGTTCTTTCAATGACAACGACCCGGTCAAATCGACAACCGGTGCCTTCAGCAAATTCTTGATCTCGGCGACCATGGCGCGTTCGTCGGCCGTAGGTGCGGCCGTGAGAACCACGCGTTCACCACTCCTGCCCAATTCGAGTATCAGCTGGGCAAAATTACTCGGTGGCCAAGTCTTGAAAAACCAGCGCGAGGTGGGATGAATGTGAATGAAGCGTTTGTGTTCGATACCGTGCAGCGCCATTAGCGCCAGCACTTTTTTCTCTGCCGCTTCGCCAGGAACCAGCACCAGTTTCTTTTCCGACTCGGTTGGATAAATGCCAAGCCGCCGCAAGGCATCGAGGTTGGATTCGACCGTGTGGCGAAGCGTCACGCGCGGCGACGGAAAGGTGTGGGTGAAACTGTTTTTCCACAATCTCGAATCGCGCCCTTCGTTGATGCCCTGCGCACGCTGTGCTACCGAGTAGCGCGGACCCAGCAGGCGCGTGAGCCATGCGCCACGCGGGTGATCGGTGAGGTGGATTAAAAGGTCGTAACGCCGCGCCCGCAATGCACGCAGCAATTTCAATTCTGCCGCACCCTGCCGGATCGGGCCTTGGTGTTTCCACGCGCGATCGATACAAAATACTTCGCTGATGGCTGGATGCTCGGTGAGCATTTCGCGCGTGTCTTCGTACACGAGCGCGTCTACGTCTACGTGCGGCGCGTGATTTTTCAGCACCTGAATTGCGGGTGAGGTGAGCAGCACATCGCCGTGGTGGCGCAGTTTCACGACCAGCGCACGCCGAACTTTTGTTAGATCAATTGCGTCAGGAATCATGGATTAAAGATAGCAGAATATCAAAACGAAAACGCATGCTTATGTTGTTTCAAAGATTACCAATCAATGACAAATACTGGTCAAGCACAAAATCCCGCGTAAAGCGCTGTAAATGCTGCGGCTCAATGGTATAGGGTCGTGCGATGAAACAATCAATCCGCTCGGGAAGCAATTCGAGGCGATCTGGCGGTATCAGGGCGTCACTGCAAATCGGCAAGAGAATGTCTTTGGGTCCGTGGGGGCAATCGACGCTCAATGCAGGTACGCCAAGAATGAGTGCTTCCACCAATACATTGCCAAAGCCCTCGCTTCGCGAAGTCGATACCAGCAGTTTGGCTTTGCGCAGCAAGGCGTAGTGATTTGCATGGAATGGAAAAAACTTGACCCGCTCTTCCAGCCCGCTATCCATTGCCAACTGGCGCAGTTTTTTTTCATCACTGCCCTGGCCGACCAATACAAGATCGCCTTTGAACTGGCATTGGGAAAAAGCACGAATCAATCGTTCAAAGCTTTTGCGGTAATTGAATTCGCCGATGCCAATGATGAATTCGCGTGTCTGCATCGCTGATTCGGGTGTGGATTGCCCGCCCAACTCACGAATTCGCTCGAACTCAAAAGGGTTGTAGATCGTCGTCACGCTCTTTGGGCGCGCATGCAAAACCGTGACCAGCTCGTGTGCCAGGCCGTCCGAAACCACGTGAACATTTTTGCCAGAAAACAATTGGCGCACGCGCCAACCTCGGCGCAGCGTTTTTACCTGATATTTGAGCTGCCCATACCAGTTGGCGTACTTGGGAGACTGTAGCTGCGAGGAATGCGAGCTCAGCAATATGTTCGGGTGGGCAACGCGCGCGGCGCAGCGCATGGTTATTTCGCCGGCAGCGATGATCAAGTCGGCTGGTCCGCATTGCGCTTCATATGCTGCGATGCTCTCCTTGATGAATGCGCTGAGGCGCTGCCTATACCGCACCCTGAGCGGGCCAAATGTTGGTTCAACTTCTGGATAAACGCGTATCCAGTCAGAAGCTGCCATGTCGTAGTCAATTCTGGGCGCAAGCACGATGATGCCGACGTGCACCCCTCTGGCCGCCAAGCTAGCCGACAAATCGATCATCACGCGCGCCAGGCCGCCCAGCTTCAGGCCGTCGACAACGATAAGTACATGTGTTTGTCTGTTGGGCAACACGTATATTCGCGACTTATATTTTGACGCCAGGCGGCGCGTGATTTTTCAGCACCTCAATTGCCGGCGAGGTACGTAGTGCATCACGGTGATCGCGCAGCTTCACGACCGATGTGTGCGGGAAGAGCGTCAAAAAATTTGCGTCAGGAGCCATGATTTGAAGATAGCAGAATTACACTCCTTCGTGAGCACATCGGTTTCAAACTGCTACTTTCG
>JANYFH010000044.1 GCA_025362705.1 Betaproteobacteria bacterium | reverse complement strand
GCCATCGGTGATTTTGAAGCGCTCACCACGACGGTCTTCGGGCACCACGTGTGCATGGCAGTCGAGACAGATTTTGGACTCGTGGGCGGGCTGCTTTAAACCAAGATTTTTGGCGATACGTTGTGAACGCTCATTGAGCAGGATGTTGTAGGCACGCGCGTGCTTGTCCGTGCGCGACCAGGTGAGGTATTCATTTTGCAGAACGTTTGAGCCTTTCCAGAGCTTGATGGTGCCGTGACAGAGACTCGATGCGCAGGTAACCGTTCCGAGTGTTTCGTGCGCCGACTGATATGGCAATGACTGCGCTTGTGCATTCATTGCAGCAAACGGCGCCACTAGCAACAGTGCCAACGCGACAGACTTCGACGCAGTTCTTAGTGGCGAACACCACCTCATCCATCGCTTCATTTTCTTGCTCCCACAGGTCTGGTATCTACAAACCCAGCCCGATCAATTTCGTCCTTCACTGTCCACAATGTTCCGTTGGGATTTTGATAGAACTTTGCCATTTCATCTTTGGAAAATGGTCGTGCACCGATGCGTCCGAATACGGCAATTTGCCCACCGGTTTCATCCACACCGCGATCGCGATCAAGCCCCTTTGCCACTGCCAACGCCGCAGACTGGGTCTTCTTCCATGCGATCAACTGCGGTTTCGGCTCGGGAGAAAATCCGTAGAACTTCGGTTGAGAATCGGGCGACGTAAGCTGGATTACCTTGAGACCGTTTACACCGTCGGCGACATACGCAAACAGCGACGCATTGGTAGATCCGACAATCACATCCTGTGCATCGTTAAGTTTGCCGTCGGCTGTGAAACGAGTGAGTTCTTTCGGCGCGTGCGGCTTTTCGATGTCGATGATGACGAGGCCATCTTTCCCTGCGGCGACGTAGGCATAAGTGCGAGCCAAATAAATACCGTGCGCGTTCGGTAGCGCAATATTCGCCGTTTCAACAAGTGTCGGCTTTTCGGGAGATGTGACATCAATGGCCTGCATGCCTTCCGCCGTTGTGACGAACAGATAGCGGAACTGCAATGCCGACGCACGCATATCGCGCAACGGCAACGTCGCCACTACGGTCGGTTTGAGCGGATCGTTAAGATTCAATATCACCAGACCCGCGTCCGTCGCAACATAGGCGTAATAGCCACCCATGGTGATATGCCGCGCGCCCTTGAGCACGCCACCTTCGTTCCATGTGATGGCGCGTTTGAGGAAGTTGTTGCGCGGCTCACCGTCGGCGAACGTATTCACGTTAGTGACGATCAACCCTTCTTCGGCATCGACGATAAATGCGTAGTTATATATCGGATGGAAATCCTGCTCCTGATTGGTGATGCGCATCAGGTCGCCCTTGTTTCGCTCCGGCGCAATCGGCTGATTGGTTGGCAATGCCATACAGGTGGCATTTTTACTGGGGATATGTGCATTGTGGCCGAGCGGCGAGAACGGTGCGGTGATGATGCGCTGGGAAACTCCCTTGTTCCCAATATTTGCCACGTCGTACACGCGGAATCCTCCCTCACCCTCGGCGACAAACAAATATTCACCACGCAACATCAGGCAACGCGCCGCGCCAGCAGTGGAATGACTGTGTGCCTCGGGCAATTCCAGTCCGCGTTTTTGATGATTGGCAAACCAATCCGGGTACGCATATTTTTGCAGGTAGCTGCCGATAACCGACTGCGGTTCATCCCATTCCGTCACTTGAACAGCTTCGACGTTTTTGGTCGAGCCTATCCACGCATTAAAGCCGACGAAGTTGACAAAGTTGGTCCCCTGCAACAGCAACTGCGCCATGATCGCGTTGTTGTCGTTGGCCTGACTCAAATGGCAATCAGTACAGGTTTTGGTCTCGGTCTTGCGCTCAGTATGTGGATAGTGTGGCGCAAAGGCTTGTGAGGAAAATCCGCTGGCAGCAATCGGCGCTTGCTGAATGTAGATACGCTCCCGATTGGAATTTGTCGAACTCAATATCAAGGCAGAGGTGGATCGGATTGGCGCCACGCGTGCACCCTTCACCAGTCCATGTTTGCCAAGCTGGAACATGTCGTCGCGCGCGACTTGCGGGTTGTAGCTGGCGTAGTTTCGCGTCTCGCCACCTT
>JANYFH010000361.1 GCA_025362705.1 Betaproteobacteria bacterium | reverse complement strand
ATGCCACTGCAACGGAAAAGACGGTGTGATTGAGACTCGTCATGTCTGTATAAGTTGTGGATATCAGTAGATAAGCTGTGGATAAAAAAACCGCCACCTCTTTCGAGACAGCGGTTATTTTATCTTGCATCGGCGCGACGGGTTCAGGAAACCCGTCGGCACGTCGAACACTGCTTAGGTGTGGTCGCCCAACACAGAAACAGTGATCTGCGCCTTGACATCGGTGTGCAGGTTCAGCGTGATCGGGAAATCGCCAATGGTCTTCAACGGACCGTTTGGCATCACGACTTCGCCTTTTTTCATTTCAAAGCCCTGCTTGGTTAACGCTTCAGCGATATCGCTGTTGGTGACGGAGCCGAACAAACGGCCATCGACACCGGATTTTTGCGTGACTTGCACCATGTAGCCTTCGAGTTTCTCGGCGCGTGCTTGCGCAGCGGTGAGAATCGCGGTGGCTTTGGTTTCAAGTTCAACACGGCGCGCTTCGAATTCTTTTTTGGCAACTTCTGTTGCGCGCTTGGCTTTGCCTTGCGGGATCAGGAAATTACGGGCATAGCCGTCTTTCACTTTCACCACATCGCCGAGTGAACCGAGATTAACTACTTTTTCCATCAAAATGATTTGCATGATTTTCTCCTGGCCTTCGCTTAGTGAAGGTCGGTGTAATGAATCAACGCGAGGAAACGCGCGCGCTTGATCGCCACATCCAACTGGCGCTGATATTTTGCTTTGGTGCCAGTGATGCGCGCGGGAATGATTTTGCCGTTTTCATTGACAAATTCTTTCAGGATGCCGATGTCTTTGTAATCGATCTCGACAACTTTTTCTGCGGTGAAGCGGCAGAATTTCTTGCGGCGAAAAAGGCCGCGATTGGGGTTGCGTGTGTCTTTCTTGTTCTTGTCAAACTTCTTACCGCGGGGGCCTGGACGGGGCATGATTTACCTCTAGCTAAATTTGAATTGGGTTATGTGCAATATCGGCATTGGGCTGAAACGATTTTTGCGGCTCAAAAAACCCTTGATGGAAATACTGTCGCCTGCTTTTACGCCATTCATCTCTACTGCCAACTCACCAAACGCGACTGCGTTCATTTCGACTTCAACTGCAACTTCGGCGTTAGCCTCGCGTTGTGTCGATTGGTGAATCAGCGTCAGATGCAGCGTTGCGACTCCGCCCGGTGTTGTCCTGAGCGTGTCGCGCGATGCGACGTTTCCTTCGAGTACTGTCTGGTTCTTTGCCAACTACGTTCGTTTCAACTTGTTGCCTGTGAATCTGCGAAGTCAGCGTTATGCTGTTTCTTTCGCAACTTCCGGCATGGCTTCCCTGTTACCGCGAGGAGCTTCCTTGACGCCGTCGCGTACATCGACGGATCTGGATTTCTCTTCACGCATCATTGGTGACGGGCCGACTTCAGCGGCGCGCTTGGCCACGGTGAGGTGGCGCAGGACGGCGTCGTTGAACTTGAACGCGTGTTCGAGTTCGTCGAGCGTGGTCTGGCTGATTTCGATGTTCATGAGCACATAGTGCGCTTTGAACAGTTTTTGGATTGGGTATGTCATCTGGCGACGGCCCCAGTCTTCGAGGCGGTGCACTTTTCCGCCGCCCTGGGCGATGGTCGCCTTGTAGCGGTCGATCATGGCGGGCACTTGCTCGCTCTGATCGGGATGAACAATAAAAACGATCTCGTAATGGCGCATTAAATTCTCCTTGTGGATGAAGACCATTTGGTCTGAAAGCCTTCTGCGATGCGCACCGCAGTAAGGCAAGGGGTTTTGGATTGTTCCTGGCTGAGCATGCTGTAAAACGTTGGACTCGCTCAGCCAAGCCCAGCATTATCACCGAAAAACCCAACAAAAATCAAACGGTTTATTGAGTTTGTGCAAGTCGTTCATCGGGCGCAAGCTGACCCAAGGGATGTCGATGTCAGCTATTTGCGATTGCCGGGTTTGTTTGCCCGGCAATCCGGACGTCAATTCGTGGCCGCTGGCGCCTTGGCCGACTTCGCAAAATCACCCGCTTTGACAATCGTGAGCTGCGCCGGCTCGATATGTTTTCGGAATGCCGTATTGACTTCGTCTAGCGTGGCCGCCTTGTATTTTGCGTCGAATTCAGCGGCTTCGGCAAACGTGCGGCCGCGATGCATACGATCATTCCAGGAACTTGCCAGATTTCCATCCTGGGCACGGCTCTGTTGGCGGTTAGTCAGCAAACCCGATTTGGCGTTGGCCAATTCTTCCGCAGTGAAGCCATCCTTCCGCGCCAGTTGCAGCTCTTCCATAAAAATCGATTCGAGCCTTGCAATATTGGCTGGTGCCGCTGTGGCCGACGCGCTGAATACACCCCGCTTGTCAAAGTCGGAGACCGATAGCGAGGTGCCCACGCCATAACTGAGGCCTTCCTTGCCGCGTATGCGTTTGGCGAGCCGCGCATTCAATCCAGCGCCACCACCGAATATATAGTTGGCCAATGACAGCGCCGGAAAATCGGCATCGTCTTCATGCATCTGGATCAGCATCTGTGCTTGAAAAACGGCATTTTCTTTGTCCGGCGTCTCGATGGTTTTGTTGGCGGCGGCTACCTCGCGGTAGGGGTTTTCAATGCGTTTGTATGCCAGCGGGCTTTTCCAGTCACCAAATAATTTCTCAATTACAGGCTTGATTGCTGCCTCATCAAAATCACCGACAATAGCGATTTCCGCGACCGAAAAACCACTGAAGTCGCGATGTGCCAGGCGAAGTTGATCGAGCGTGGCGGCCTTTATCTCTTCGACGCTCTCCTCGCGACCGGAGAAATGACGCGGGTCGCCTTTGGGATAACTATCAAAATGGCGTCCCATCGCTTCGCCTGCCAATGCGCCGGGCTCACTCTTGCTGGATTCCAAACTTGTCAATGCCAGTTTGCGCAGTTGCTCAAATTCACTCTCCGGGAACGCGGGCTCCTTCATGACGTGTACGACCAGCTCCAGCGCCTTGATGAGGTTTTCCTTTTTTACCCGAAGTGCACCGCCACTGAGACCCGCGCCGCCCTGCACCCCGAGCTTGCTGTATTCATCAGCCAACTGCGCGCGCGTGAACCGCGTGGTACCGCGACTCATCATCCCTGACGCGAATTGAATTGCGGTGCTACGCCCAAAACGCGATGCCAAATCACCGTTGTGCGAACGAATCGCCACATTCACGTACTCACCGCGCGTTTTCTTTGGCAGCAAGGCAACTTTCATTCCGTTCGCCAGCACATAGCGCTTGGTGCGTGCGTCGATATTGGCAGGATCAGGATCGAAGGTCTCGCCTGCGGTCATGGTTTGAACCGCCTGATAATCCTTGAGCAAATCGGACGCCAGCGGAGCGACAGGGATTTCTGCGCGCAGCGGCTCCTTGGTTGGCTGGAACACGCCTATGGTGCGGTTGTCGCGCTTGAAATACGTTTTCGCCACACGCATAACGTCCTCTGCCGTTACTTTCGAGGCGCGGTCGCGGGAATAGAAAAATAAACGCCAATCCCCTGCCGCAATCGCTTCACTCAAGCCGACACCGAGCGCTTCCGGTGAGCTGAGAATTTGATCGAAACCATTCACAATCTGAACGCGCACACGATCCATTTCCTCTTTCGTCGGTGGCTTGTTGGCGAAGTTTTCAACCTGGTCGATCAGTATTTTTTGTACCTCGTCGATGGGATCGCCTTCTTTGACGACTGCCGCGATTGTCGCCAATCCTGGATCCACCGATGTCCCGCCGCCACCGCCGACGGCTGCCGCTTTGCCGGGTTCAACCAGCAATTTGTGCAGGCGGCCATTGGGCGAATTTCCCAGCGTGGCCAGAAAATAAGTCAGGGCAATCGCATCCGGATGCAGCGTGCTCGGTACCTTGTAGCCAAGCAAAACAAATTGGATATTGCCGCTGCGACGCACGAAAAAGCTGCGCTCACCGTCCTGTGTAGGTTCAACTGTCCAAAGCTTGGGCAAAGTACGCGTTGGTTTCGGGATTTTGCCGAAAGCATCCGCAATCAATTTGAGCGCAGCCGACTCATCAAACTTGCCCGCAATGAGTAGAACGGCGTTATCGGGCTGGTAATACAAACGATAAAACGCCTGCAAGTTTTCGATTTTCACGTTTTCGATGTCGGAACGATTACCGATGGGCGCATTCTGATAGTTGTGCCAATCGAATGCGATGCTTTGCATGCGCTTGAACAGCACGCCGCCCGGACTGTTTTCGCCAGTCTCGTATTCGTTGCGCACAACAGTCATTTCTGAATCGAGATCTTTTTTCGCGATGTTGGAATTGACCATGCGATCCGCTTCCATGTCGATTGCCCACTTGAGGTTATCGTCGGATGCTTGAACCAGTTCGAAATAATTGGTGCGATCAAAACTGGTGGTGCCATTGAAACGCGCGCCACGCTGGTTGAGCTGCTTGGGCAAATCAGCATTGGTTGGCGTGCCCTTGAACAGCAGATGCTCAAGCAAATGCGCCATGCCGGTTTCGCCGTAGTTCTCGTGGCGTGAGCCGACCAGATACGTGACGTTGACTGTGATGGTTGGTTTGGTTTGGTCCGGGAACAGCAAAACACGGAGGCCATTGGCAAGCTTGTACTCGGTAATACCTTCCACACTGGTGACGCGTTGCGGCACAGTAACTTTTACCGGCGTCACTATTTTCGCCACCGGCACAACCGCTTCCTTGGCAGAAACGATTGACGTCAACAGCATCGATGCGATGATCGCGACCGAGCCTGACCGGCTGTACTTCGAAGTTGCGCTGCTGCTATTCATCAATCTCTCCGGAAAATTATCGGGACTGCCGACGCATTCTTGTACGTACGAAGCGATGTTACTTGCCGACGGGTTTCGTAAAATCACCGGCATTGATGGTGGTGAAATTTGCGGGATCAAGATACTTCTTCACGACAGCCAAAATATCTTCTGGCTTCAGTGCCTGAACTTTTTTGTCCAGCGCCGCATCCCATGCAAAGGTGCGATCCCGATACAAGTGCTGTGCGAGTATTTGCGCAAGCCCTGCATCGCTTGAGCGTGTGAGCTGCTGCGTCTGCGCGTAACCGGATTTTGCACTTGCTATCTCCGCTTTGGTAAAGCCCGCGTTGACAAGCGTGGACATTTCCTCAAGAAATGCCGCTACCAGACGCGCTTTTCCTTGCGGTGCGTATTGCGCTTGCACAGTCCAATTACCGGCGCGATCAAACGCGTTTGCATCGAGGTTGGAATAGACCGAATAGCTCAATCCTTCTTTTACCCGAATACGCGCCACCAGCCGCGCCGCAAAATCCGCGCCGCCGCCCAGCATCCAGTCGGCAATCTTCATGGCTGCATAATCCGGATCGTTCTCGCTCAAGCTGATGTTGGTGCGCGCCACAAATGTCGCACTTTCCTTGTCCGGCGTTTCAATCACCTTGGCCGCGGCAGGAACTGCGCGATACTCATACACCAATCGCTTGAATGATTTCGCTGATTGCCAGCCAGCAAACAATTGCGCGAGCTCTTTGTTGATCAGCGCTTCGTCGAAATCACCGACGATGGCCAGTTGTGCATTGTTGGCGCCGAAGAAGTCGCGATAAAACGTTGTTGCATCTGCGAGAGATGCGGCTTTGGTTTCCCTGATCGCATCCACCAGGCTAACTGCCCGCCGCACATCCCCTTCTGGATAGATATTGAAGTGCAAGTCCAGCGCCTCGGTCGCGCGCGCTGCAGGGTCAGACAAGGCGCTTTCCAAACCGGCGAGTTGTTCTTCCTTCAGCAAAGCGAATTCTTTTTCGGGGATGCTGCTTTCCCGCAACATTTCGGTCGCAAGTTTGAGTGCTGCCACCAGGGTTTCACGTTTCGCCGAAATAGTGACAACTGCATAAGTCGCGGTACCGCCGACGGAAATGCTGGCCTTCAATTTATCAATTTCTTCCCGCAATTGCTCGCGGGTTTTATTTTTGGTGCCGCGCATCAGCATGCCACCGACCATCTCGGCGGCAACGCGCTGCCCCTTAAGGCTGGCTTCATCACCAAAGCGCAACACGATCTGCGCATTCACCGTTTCACCGCGGGTTCTCTTGGCAAGAAACGCCGTCTTCATACCACCAGGCAATTGGCCGCGCTTCACGCGTTTTTCGATGTTTTCCGGTGTCGCATCGAAGGCTTCGCCAATGGCGATGGGCGGATCGCCCCTGTAGTTTTTTAGCACAGCGCTGACATCGGCTATTTTCGGAACATCGGCGCGATCCGGCTTTGCGATTGGAACAAAGATACCCAGCGTCCGATTGGCGGGCTTCAGATAATTCAATGCTGCGCGCTGCACATCTTCGACTGTTGCTGAACGCAGGCGATCACGCTGCAAAAAAAACAAACGCCAATCACCGGCGCCGACCGCTTCCGACAAACGCAGCGCGAGGTCAACCGAGGAATTGATCGTGAGATCAACTGCCGAGAGTATTTTCGATTTTGCCCGCGCGAGCTCTTCCGGTGTCACCGGGTTGGCGGCGAATCCTTCCAGCGTCTTTACAAATATCTGGCGCGCTTCGTCCAGCGATTGTTCTTTCCGCAGCTCAGCCCACATGAGCGCGACGGTCGGGTCGCGGTTTTCGAAATTGGCGCCGGCAACACTGGTGGCTTTCCTGGTTTCCACCAGCGCCTTATGCAAACGCCCTGACGGCGTATTCGTCAGCACATCCGAAAGCAGCAGCGTGACTGCATAGTCGGGATGCGCCATCGGCGGCACATGATGCCCGGCAGCAACCACCTGCACGTCGCCCACGCGTTCGAGTTTTACCAGGCGCTCGCCGTCCTGCACTGGCTCTTCGGTATAGAGCGCCTGCAATGTACGTGTTGGTTTTGGAATCGCGCCGAAATGTCCGGCGATCATCGCGAGCGTTTTGGCCTCGTCTATTCGGCCCGCCACTGTGAGTACCGCATTGTCTGGCTGGTAATGTTGCTTGTAGAAAGACTGCAAGCGCGGGATAGGCACGTTTTCGATATCCGAGCGCGCGCCTATCGTGGATTTTCCATAGTTGTGCCACAGGTACATGGTCGAAACGATGCGTTCGTTAAGGATGCTGGTCGGATCGTTTTCGCCAATCTCGAATTCGTTGCGCACGACAGGCATTTCCGTCATCAGATCGGACCTGCGAATAAAGGAATTGACCATCCGATCCGCTTCGACAGACAACGCCCAGTTAAGGTTGTCGTCCGAAGCCGTAAAGACCTCGTAGAAGTTGGTTCGATCGTTCCACGTGGAGGCATTCCACTGCGCGCCGCGGCTGGTGAATTCGTCGGTGATCTTCGGGTGGTGTTTCGAGCCTTTGAACAGCATATGCTCGAGCAAATGCGCCATTCCGGATTCGCCGTAATTTTCGTGACGCGAACCTACCTTGTAAGTCACATTTACGACAATTTGCGGCTTGGATGGATCGGGGGCGATCAAAACTTCGAGACCGTTTGGCAATCGATATTCGGTGATGCCTTCGACCGAGGTGATTTTGGTGACGCCACTTGGCAATGCTGACGCAGCCAGCGCCATGAATGAAACCAGCCACATCGCGGCGACGCGAAATATCGCGTGAACGAATTTATTCATGATGCTCTTTCCTTGGGGCAATCGAGCGCAAATTCTAGCGGGGAATAGAATCTGCGGATGTAGCAAATCGTGACGGCGTGAACAAAAAATATTGTCATGTCAAGCGTAGTGAACGGCATGGAGAGCGCAAACGCACAATAGACGAAACGCAAGCACTGGTGCGGTTTTCCAAGCGTTTTCTGCCTGAAAGCCTCGCCAATTCTAGTGTTTCATTACTTCGCAGCCACGCCTTCCCGCTGCCGTCGCGCCTCGAACAGACAGACACCGGATGCCACTGAAACGTTCAAACTCTCCACCGCGCCGAACATCGGAATGCTGATGATCTGATCGCAGTTCTCGCGCGTGAGGCGGCGCAAGCCCTCGCCTTCCGCGCCCAGCACCCATGCCAGCGGACCGCCGAGCTTCGCCTCGAACAGCGAAGATTGACCGTCCTCGTCAGCGCCCACAATCCATATCTCGCGATCTTTCAATTCACGCAGCGTGCGCGCGAGGTTTGTAACGGTGATATACGGAATAGATTCAGCCGCACCAGACGCCACCTTCATCGCCACCGCAGTAAGCCCGACGCTACGATCCTTGGGCGCAATCACCGCATGCGCGCCAGCAGCATCGGCCACGCGCAGGCAGGCACCCAAGTTGTGTGGGTCAGTTACGCCATCGAGCAGCAACAACAGCGGCGGCACAGTCAGCAGGTCGAGCACGTCATCGACAAACTGCGGCAATGCCGTCGCTTCGACGTTTGCAACCACACCCTGATGCCGCGCATTGCCGGTCATGCCGTCGAGGCGTTTGCCGTCCACCGTCATCACACGCAAATCCTTGGCCTTGGCGTTTTCGATCAGTGCCTGCATGCGTTTGTCGTCGCGCTTGGCATCGACATAAATTTCACGAACGCTTTCAGCACGGGTTCGCATGCGCGCACTGACGGCATGGAAGCCAAAAATAATTTGCGGTTTCATTTTTTCTTTTTCACCAGCAGCGCAGGTGGCTTTTTTGCTTTGGGCGCGGGTTGTGGTTGCGCTTTCGTCTTGGCGCCGAACTTCGCTTTTGGTGTCGATGCGCCAAAGCCTGCCATTGGTGTTGTTGGCGGATTCGCGCTACTGACATTGATTACTGTCTTGTCGGCTTTTGCCTCGCGCGACTGGCGTGTCTCACGCGGCGGTGGCAAAACCTGCGGAGATACGGATGGCGCTTTCACACCTTTCTCCACTGCAGCCTTGCCAGGAAGTTTTCCCGCGCCTTTTTTACCGCCATCCCAAGGTGTAAATTTTCCCTTGCCGGCAACGGCATCGTCATCCATGCGGCCGACTTTTCTCGGTAGCTCGCCTGCCAGCGAAAAATCGATCTTGCTGGTTTCAATATCAACGCGCGCCACCTTGATGTTGACGCGATCCGATAGTTGAAATTTTTTCTTGGTACGCTCGCCGATGATGGCGTGCTTGGCCTGGTCAAAGTGAAAATAATCCTGGCCAAATTCAGAGATATGCACCAGGCCCTCGACGTACACATCATCGAGCGTGACGAATATTCCAAATCCGGTAACACCCGTAATCGTGCCGGCGAATGTTTCGCCTAGACGATCTTTCATGTAATAGCATTTGAGCCAGGCAGTCACATCGCGTGTGGCTTCATCCGCGCGGCGTTCAGTCGCGGAACACTGCATGCCCAATTGGTCCCACGGCACTTTCGGGTCATACGTAGTGTTGTGCAAAATCGCCTTGATCGCGCGATGCGTGAGCAAATCCGGGTAGCGCCGGATTGGTGACGTGAAGTGTGTATATGCGTCATAACTCAGCCCAAAGTGGCCGATATTGTCGGGGCTATACACTGCCTGCTTCATCGAGCGCAGCAGCACCGTTTGCAGCAGCGGCGCATCAGGGCGATCCTTGATTTTTTTCAGGAGTTCCGCGTAATCGCGCGGGCTCGGCGTCTTGCCGCCCGGTAGTGTGAGTGCAAAGTCTTTCAGCATCGTGCGCAAGCCCTCAAGCTTTTCCTCGCTGGGCCCGGCGTGGATGCGATACAAGCCCGGATGCTCTTGTTCAATCAGGAAATTAGCCGTACTTACGTTGGCGGCGAGCATGCATTCTTCGATCAGGCGGTGCGCATCATTGCGTGTTGAAGGTACGATATTTTCAATCTTGCCGCTGTCGGTGAACAGCATCACGGTCTCTGCAGTATCGAAATCAATCGCACCGCGTTTGTTGCGGGCGCCAAGCAAAACCTGAAATACCTCATCCAGATGCCGCAGGTGTTGCCACAAGTTTTTGTTGATGGCGTGATCAGGTTCGTTTGCGTAAAGCAGCTTCGCCACATTCGTGTAGGTGAGCCTGGCTGCTGAATGAAACACCGCTTCCATGAATTCGTAGCGCTTGATTTCGCCGGTCGCCGAAATCGACATCTCGCACACCAAAGCCAAACGATCAACGTTTGGTTTCAACGAGCACATCTCGTTCGACAGTGCTTCCGGTAGCATCGGAATCACGCGCCGCGGAAAGTACACCGAATTGCCACGCAGCTGCGCTTCGCGATCCAGCGCGTCGCCCGTCTTCACGTAATGCGAGACATCCGCAATCGCCACCAGCAGGCGAAATCCCTTGCCCTGGCGTTCGCAGTACACCGCGTCATCGAAATCGCGTGCAGTTTCACCGTCGATGGTGACAAACGGCAAATCACGCAAGTCGGCGCGGCCTTTCATATCGGCCATGGTTACTTTTTTCGGGACCTTCTTTTCCAGTGCCACAACATCATCGGGCCAGATGTACGGCAGATCATGCTTGCGTAGCGCTATTTCGATTTCCATGCCAGGATCAGCGTAATTGCCGAGCACCTCGGTCACACGTGCGACCGGCTCGGAATTCTTGGCCGGTTGTGCAACCAGCTCAACCATCACTACCTGGCCACTTTTGGCTCCCCCGTCAAAACCCGGCTCGACCAGAATGTCCTGACTGATCCGCTTGTTCTCGGCGACAACAAACAGCACACCGCGCTCGGCAAATAAACGACCGACGAGTTTGGTGTTTTTCCGCTCAAGCACCTCGACAATGGAGCCCTCACGCCGCCCACGACGATCAACACCGACTTCGCGCACCATTGCGCGGTCGCCGTCGAGTACCTTGTGCATTTGCTTCGGCCCCAGAAACAAATCGTCAGTTCCGTTGTCGGGGACGAGGAAACCAAATCCATCCGGATGTCCCTGTACACGGCCTGGAATCAGATCAAGCTTTTCAACCAGGCAAACATCGCCCTGACGATTGCGCATTACTTGCGCCTCACGCTCCATGGCTGCCAGGCGACGGGTGAAGCCATCCATTTCCTCGGCGCCGATGTCGAGCATGTCGGCAAGCTGCGTCGAATTCATCGGGATTCCCGCCTTTGCGAGCACTTCCAGGATGAGCTCCCTGCTCGGCAGCGGATTTTCGTACTTGGCCTGCTCGCGCGCCTTGTGCGGGTCGGCGGCACGCGGCGACGGATGCGATTTATTATTTTTCTTGGTCAAAATGGCTCTCGGAATCTGTGATGTGGTGTGTGAATCTATAAAGGTGGACAGGATGGGCAGTTTTCGCTATGATTCGGCCTCATTTTACGCGAAGCGCAGCAGTTGCAATACGTTATTGCAAGCGCCCAGCAACCTGTAAGCCCGGATGGCGGAATTGGTAGACGCACTAGGTTCAGGTCCTAGCGCCGGCAACGGTGTGGAGGTTCGAGTCCTCTTTCGGGCACCAAAAAATAAAAAACCGCTTCGGCGAGTTTTTTCGTTTCCGCTCGAAAAGCGATGCCCTGCGGCATCGCGTGGGGACTCGAAGGGCATCCGATGCAGCGGATGCCGGGGTCGCGCTTGCGTGACCGAGTCCGTCGTACACCCGAGCGCAGCGAGCAAATCAGCGCCTTCGGCTATTCAACAACAGTCTCAAACAACAAGCCCCAGCGCCCCTCCCAGACCATTTCCACCCCAAACACCGCGCCAACACTAGCGCCAAGTCAATTTATGCGGGAAACGACCACCGCATAATATCTCAACGCTTAAACGAAAACGGCATCGTCTGCGGGCAACTTTCGTCAAGTTGTACGCCTCTTGTCGATCCCTCGACACGATAAGTGCACACCCATTCAAACGTTCCCTTGTCACTATTGTTTGCCCGTTGCGATCTCACCAGAACGCCTTCAACCACCCTTGGCTGCGAAGCCGAAACCGGCGCTACCGGCGCAGGCGGCGCAACCGGTGTTACCGGTGGTGGCGGTGCGGGCTGTGTTGGCTGTGTTGGCTGTGTTTCAGATTGTGCAAATACGACATTCGCGGACAGCGTGATAAATAGCAACGTAGCAATATTCTTAAGCTTCATAATTTTCCTTCAAATGATTAACTGCAAAAAACGGCTCTCGGCAGAATACAACCTGTACAACATCTAAGCCAATGCCAACTCGACTACCTGCTTTGCCCCTTTGCGTGTCTGCAATGTCACATACCAGCGCTCTACATGCGGATGCGCCTCGCGTGCCAGTGGCAGCTTGAACCAGCGGTCGACCGAGCAACCGAGCGCGATATCGCCTGGCGTAAATGAAGGCCCTGCCACATATTCGCGCGTCGCCAACTGTGCATCCAGAACGCCAAGTTTTTTCTCGACGTCAACACGCGCAGCTTCAACTACAGCAACGTTACGTTTCTCCGGTGAGGTACGAATCAGCTGAATAAATGCGGGGCCTATACCTGGATTCAACGACACCGACTGCCAGTCCATCCAGCGATCCGCATCGGCGCGAACGTACCTATCTGCGGGCCAAAGCAAACCCTCGCCATAACGCGCGGCCAGATAGCGGACGATTGCATTTGATTCCCAAAGTACGAAGCCACTATCGTCGATCACCGGTACCAGGCCATTCGGATTCATGGCGCGATATTCGGGCGTGTTCACCACCCCATACTTGCCGCCAGCTTCGATGCGCTCGTATTCAAGACCGAGTTCGTCGGCGCACCAAACGACTTTTTGTACATTGACAGATGTGAGACGTCCCCAGATTTTCAGCATTGTTTACATTCCAAAAATAAACTCGGTGGATTATCGCAGGGACCAGCACGCAGGTTTTTACGAGCACGTCTACAAATTTTTTGGTATCTGCGGCATGAATCCACCGCCGCGGAGCAGGCCATACGCCATCCACAACATGATCAGCCCGTAGAAAATGCGCGGCGCCCAATCGGCCAATTGCTTGAAAAAATCATTGATAGATTCGGTTTCCATGCGCGTATGACGCAACAGCATTTCCGGCAACGTACCACTGGCTTCACCGGTGGTGACGAACTCAATGAGGCGGTCACCGTTGTTCTCACGGGTGAGATACGTCAAGCCGGAAATGGCACCGGCGAGTGCGGCGCCATTTTCAATGCGGACTGCTATCTTTGCAAATTCGCGGCGAATGGCGCCGATCTGTAGCGTATCCAATGCGGCAGGCAAGGCGTCGAGCATTGAAACGCCTGCCTCCAGCATCAGCGCGAGACTTTCAAAAAAATCGCGCACATTGCTGCGCACGATCAAGGGGCCTGCTAGCGGCACGCGCAGAAGCAGAGGCTCCAAGGGCGATTTTGCGGATTGATCGAGCGAGCGACTCCACCACCATCGCCCTATGTAGTACAACGCCAGCAGCACGACAATCGGTCGGCATACTTGCAACAGATAACCACCGATGCTGATCGAGCCGCCGATCAGTGCGGGTAGCGGCTGGAGGAACAATGCCAGTAGCAGCACAAACAGCGGCATGACCATACGCGATTTCATCGTTGTGAACTGCATCGCGCGCTGCGTATAAAAGTCCGCCAGTCGGCGATACATTGCGGCGGGACTGCCAGCGAGCAGAACGGCGTGAATCAGTCGTGCATCCAGTTTGGTGAATAAACCGCTCTTCTCACCTGCCATCGCAGGATTGATCCCGCGCGCGGTCAGTTTTTTCATTGCTTCCAACCGCAATTTGGCCGCGGCGGAAATTTCCAGCAGTGCGATCGCTTTATCGAATGGCAGTCCGGCGATTTCCATTTGTGCAAGCTGTGTGTAGAGCTCGGCGCGGACGC
>JANYFH010000352.1 GCA_025362705.1 Betaproteobacteria bacterium | reverse complement strand
ACCCATGCCGCGCAGGTACACGGTATCCATGTGCGCGATCAGCATGATTTTCCTGGTGCCGGTACCCTCGAAGCGCGCGTGCACCATGCGACCGATATTCTTCGGCGTGTCTTGCATGCGATAGGCATCTGCGCCGGGTTCAATAAATTCCGTTTTGCCGCCCAGCGCGGTCAGGCGCTGATGGATCAGCGCGGAAATCTTGTCGAGCCCTTCGCGGTCCCCGCTGCCGGATTCGATTGCCACCAAATCCTTCAATGTCGTGAGCAGTGGTGCAGCTTCAGCGCGCGCAAGAGCCTGCACGCGCTCATCGGGCGCAGCGTATCCGGGTGTGACGAACATCGCAGACAACAACAATGCAGATGAAATTACGCGTGGTGCCTGTAACAACCTGGTGATCGACAAACGAGCCATGAAACCCTCCGGAATATGACGAACACACGAATAGTGAACGCACTGGTGATTATGAAAACGTCCTGTCAATATACCGCACGCAGCATAATTAATTGTAGAACGCCATTTTACGGGCATCTCAAGACATTTATGCCATAAACACCGCGCCAATGCTGGTGTTTCGCTGGCACGAATGTGACGCCATTGCTTATGCAATATGCGCAACGCTACCGCTTTTTCGTACAATACCTGCATGCAGTCCAAACCAGATATTGTTTTTTTCCGACCGATCTCGCGTGCGACGCGCAAACATGCACGCGTTGGCGTAGTACTCGCACTGCTGATCGCCCTCAACGGTTGCGGCGGCGGTGGAGGCGGCTCGACCATGACGACAGTGGATACAACGCCAACAACACCGGTCACACCAGCGGTAAACGGCCCGGCATGGTGGGGCTTTGGGCGCGATGCGCAACACTCGGCCATCGGCGAAATTGCCACGCAACCTTTATCGCGGCTCATCTGGCAAATGCCGATCGATCTGGCGCCGCAGTATTCGGGTACATCACTATTGATTCACTACGGCTCGCCGGTGATCACGACAAAGAACACGGTAATCGCGCCGGTCAAGACTGGCGTCGGCGGTGGATTCCGCATGGAAGCGCGCAACGGCGCAAATGGTGCGGCGCTATGGTCGGCCACCACCGATTACATTCTGCCCACGCAGCAAAGCTGGATACCGAGCTACAACCTTACGCTCACGACCGCAAATCGTGTCTATGCGCCAGGTGCGGGCGGGAAACTTTTTTACCGCGATGACGCTGACAATGCCACGGGCACAATTCAGACAGTGGTGTTTTATGGCACTGATATTTACAACGCCTCGCGAACGGTCTATGACCAGAGCATTCTCATCAACACCCCGCTCACCTCGGATACGGCGGGCAATGTTTATTTCGGATTCATTGCCAACGCCAGCAATCCGGCAAACCTCGTCAGTGGCATCGCACGCGTAGGCGCGGATGGACGCGGAAGCTGGGTCGGAGCGGCTACAGCGGCGGGCGACGCTGCAATCTCCAAAGTCGCCACCAACAGCGCGCCCGCGCTATCGCCCGATGGCCGCACTCTCTATGTCGCAGTCAACATCCCGGCCTCGACCGTCTGGCCCGGCGGCTATTTACTCGCACTCGATAGCGCCACACTCTCGACCCGTAACAAAATACGACTGGTGGATCCGGGTACGCAAACGTCTGCCTGGGTCAACGACAACGGCACCTCATCGCCGATGGTCGGCTCCGATGGCGACGTGTATTTCGGCGTGCTGGAAGCAAGCGCGCCGTCGCACAACTTCACCGGCTGGATGCTGCATTTCGATTCAACCCTCACACAAACCAAAACGCCGGGCGCATTTGGCTGGGACAACACGCCATCGGCCGTGCCGCGCGCAATGGTGCCCACCTACACGGGTACCTCGAGCTATCTGTTGATGACCAAATATAATAATTATGGTGGTGCCGGCACCGGCGACGGCAAAAATCGCATCGCTATCCTCGACCCAAATCAGACGCAGCCCGACCGCGTCACCGGCGTGGCAGTGATGAAAGAAGTCCTGACGATGCTCGGCCCCACATCCGACCCCGGTTATCCAGGCGGCGTGATGGAATGGTGCATCAACACGGCGGCGGTCGATCCGCTTACACGCTCGGTGCTCGTCAACAGCGAGGATGGCATGCTCTACCGCTGGGATTTATCCGTTAATCAATTCACCCAGCGCATCCGGCTCAATAGC
>JANYFH010000346.1 GCA_025362705.1 Betaproteobacteria bacterium | reverse complement strand
GACCGTGGAAAAAACCATTCCGCTGGAAAACATTCAGGACGTGACCTTTATCGAAGGCCCTATCCTGCGGCACTTTCATTTGAGCACGCTCAAATTCGAAACCGCCGGCAGCGGTGCTGGTCAGGCCAACGACATGCACCTCACCGGCATCATCGACGCACACGATTTTCGCAACAAGATTCTCGAAGCACGCGATGCGCTGAAGCAGCAGGGACGCGCGCAGCCTGCCGCTGTTCCGCCGTCTGCGGCTGAAAACGAAGGCATGGCTGCGCAGCTTGCCGCCCTGCATGGTATTGAGCGGCGGATGGATGAAATGATGGCTTTGCTGAAGGAGCGGAAAACATAGCGAGATGGGAAAACTCCTTTATTCACGCGGTGTTCATAGCACAAGTGCCTGAAAAGGCGCGCCAGATGGTGATCTGCATATCATTGTGCTGGCTGAGCAACCCACTTGCATTTCCGGAATTAAAGCGTATTATTTGTTGCGCTGCACAACAGCAATAATAAATACGGAGATCAGTATGAACTTCGACACAGCAATGGCAAGTAACACGCTCCACAATGTGGCGGTGCACCATCAACACGCCCAGCGCCCGATTGCGCGTCACGCGTATCGGCTCTCGCAGGTCATCAACTTCGGCCTTGCAGCACCACATTCCTTCGTCCACTGACGGCGCCCGCCGCCAGGTTTACCCGTTTCAAGTCAGTCCGTGCACATGTCGTGAACATGTCGCGCGTCGATAATGCTCAATTTTTTTCGGAGGATTCCATGGGAATCACCTCAATCGCAATTTTCTTCATTGTTGTTTTTATTCTACTTTTACTGGTACTCGCAAGCGGCATGATTCGTTACATTCCAAACGGCCGTCTGGGTGTGCTTGAAAAACTATGGAGCTTCAACGGTTCCATCAAGAGCGGTCTCATCGCACTCAACGATGAAGCCGGGTTTCAGCCGGATGTGGTGCGCGGTGGATTTCATTTTTTTATGCCGTTCCAGTACCGCGTTCACCCCGTTCCGCTGGTGACAGTGCCGCAAGGACAAATCAGCTACGTGTTTGCCCGCGATGGCGCACCATTGCCGCCGTCGCAGACGCTCGCGGCCAACGAAAATGGCGTTGATTTTCAGGACGTGCGCGCGTTCCTTATCGGTGGTGGCCAGAAAGGGCCACAGCGCAAAATACTCCGCGAGGGCAGTTATGCGATCAACCTCGCCAATTTCGTGGTGCTCACCAAAGAGCGCCACTACGCGATTGCGCTGGAAAAAAGCGACAGGCAATTGTTCGAGGAGATGAGTGCGATCATCGAAGCGCGGGGCGGTTTTGAACCGGTCATCATCAAGGATGCTGACGATTGTATCGGTATCGTTACCGTGCACGACGGTCCGGCGCTGCCTCAGGGTGAGATCATTGCGCCTGCAGTCGGCAACGACCCCACGCGCGCGGCGACTTTTCATAATAACTTCCAAGAACCCGAAAAATTTCTGCACGCGGCCGGATTTCGCGGTCGGCAATATCAGGTGCTGGTCGATGGCAGCTACTACGTGAATCGTTTGTTCGCGACGGTAGAGTTGGTAAAAAAAACGGTCGTCGAAGTCGGTACCGTTGGTGTGGTCGTGTCATATACCGGCAAGCAGAGCGTCGATCTTTCGGGTGAAACCTATCGCCATGGCGAATTGGTGGAACCGGGCTCACGTGGTGTCTGGAACCGTCCATTGTTACCAGGCAAATACGCGTTCAACACCTACGCGGGTAAAGTAATCACTGTGCCTACCACCAACTTCGTTTTGAAGTGGGCCAAGGAAGCGGTCGGCACGCACCGGCTCGATGAAAATCTGTCGGAGGTAGCGCTCATCACCAAGGACGCATTCGAGCCGACGCTGCCACTATCTGTTGTGGTGCATATTGATTACATGAAAGCGCCACTAGTTGTGCAGCGTTTCGGTGACATCAAACGTTTGGTCGAACAGACGCTGGATCCGATGGTCTCGGCATATTTCAAAAATATTGCGCAGACAAAAACCCTGATTCAACTCCTGCAGGAACGCAGCGACATCCAGGAGCACTCGGGTGATGATATGCGCACCAAGTTCGCCAACTACAGCCTCGAGCTGCAGGAAGTATTGATCGGCAC
>JANYFH010000304.1 GCA_025362705.1 Betaproteobacteria bacterium | reverse complement strand
TCGAGTGTGGCGTGGTTCAGTACGCTCAGCATTTCGCGCTGGTCGTCGGGTGATGGCCCGATGTGGCGCGCGATGAAAGCGTCGCGGGAGAGGAGGGATTCGAGTGTGGGGCGGTTGACAGTCATGAATGCTTTCTGCGATTGATCTGTGTTCCCGTTCGCCTCGGCGGGCGCAGCACGAACGGTAGTTTTTCGGGAATGCGCTTAAGCCGCGCCAATACTGGCCGCATAACCCTCCGCATCTAGCAAGCCGGCGAGCGATGCCCCTGCGGCAGGTTTCATTTTGAACAGCCATGCTTCATACGGTGCACTGTTAAGCGTTTCCGGCGCGTCGGCCAACGGCGTATTCACCGCGACGATTTCACCCGCAACCGGCGCATAGGCATCCGATGCCGCCTTTACCGATTCCAGCACGACGCAATTCTCCTGTGCGGCAAATGATTTTCCGACTTCAGGCAGTTCGATGAACACCAGATCACCAAGCGCATCCTGTGCGTGATCGGTGATACCGATGGTGAGGGTGCCATCGGTCTCGGTACGAATCCATTCGTGGCTCTCGGTGTATTTCAGGTCGGCGGGAATATTATTCATGCAGGTTCTCCAGGATTTGTTAAAGGTAAAATTCGCGACTTGCCATTTCGTACAAAGGGAATTTTCACCACGCGGCAGTCGAGGAGTTTGCCGCGGACCTCAGCCTGTACGGTATCGCCGACGGCGGTGCCGACTGGGATACGCGCGAGTGCAATCGAAAGACCAAGCGTCGGTGAATAGGTGCCGCTGGTGATTTCACCGGGGCTCGTCATGGTGTGAATTACCTGGTGGGCGCGCAATACGCCGGGTGTATTCAACACCAGCCCGACGAGCTGCATTGTTGGTGGCGCTGCTGCCAGCGCTTTCCGCCCGACAAAATCACGGTCAGCGATCAGATCGACTGTCCATGTCAGGCCGGACTCCAGCGGCGTGGTTTGTTCGGTCATGTCCTGCCCATACAAATTCATGCCGGCTTCGAGGCGCAAGGTGTCGCGCGCGCCCAGTCCGCAGGGAGTAACGCCGGCGGCGTGCAGCTTTTGCCAGAAATCGGTTGCAGCGGTCGCGGGCACAATAATTTCAAATCCATCCTCGCCTGTATAGCCGGTGCATGCCACAAAATTATTCCCCACAGCGACACTGTGGAAAGGCTTCATTGCGGCGATTGCTGCTGACCCCTCCGGCAACAGTGCGCCGACGATGCGACGCGCTAGGGGGCCTTGCACCGCGATCATCGCGACATCATTTCTTGGCGTAAGTCTGGCCTCGAACGCACCCTTGGTAAGCAATGCCTGCAACCACGCGAGATCTTTCTCAGCAGTACCCGCATTGACCACGAGGCGGTAGTGAGTGGGGGTCAAAAAGTAGACGATCAGGTCATCAATCACGCCACCGTCGGCATTAAGCATGCACGAGTAAAGCGCCCGCCCGGGTGTCATGAGTTTGTCGATGTTATTGGCAAGTGCATGGCGCAGGAATGCCGCTGTACCTGCGCCTTCAACTTCAACCGCGCGCATGTGCGAGACGTCGAACATGCCTGCACTTCTTCGCACCGCGTGGTGCTCGTCGATTTGCGAGCCATAGTGGAGCGGCATTTCCCAGCCGCCAAAATCGACCAGCTTCGCGCCCATCCGCTGATGGGCCTCGAACAAGGGGGTACGCAAGAGCATCGTGATCTCCAAAAACAAAAAAGGGAATATTGCAACAACCGCTGGCGACAATCGCCAACGACTTTGCAATATTCCCCTCTGTCCTTGTACCTGAGAGATTACGGACAAAACCAGCTTGTCCGTGTGCCCCTTCGGTGGCGTGTGCAGGGTCTCACGACCATCACAACGCGCTCTCCAGAGAAGCTATGCAGTCTAGGTACGGTTACCTGAGCGATTCCGGGAGTTGCGCCTTCGGCGATAATCGACCACGTCGATCATGCTCTCCCCAGACGGCAATACGCTTGGGAAGGAGGTTAGGTGGAAACCCATCCCGCGTCAAGAAATTCCGGCTATAAATTTGTCCGTACAAATCCGTTGACGATTCTTTCACGTCCCAATATGCTGCATGGCACTGACCTGCGGCAACCGACGATGTAACAGTCCGGCCGCGCAGCAATTGACACGTTTTACCGGGAGAAACACATGCCTGCCGCCCCAAATTACCCGCCATTCATGTTCGCCTACAATTGCATTGCGCAGCTATTTGCCAGTATTCAGTCGAACGACACACCCGAACTTTTCACGCACGATTTCCTGCGTTACACGCTCGGTTTTTCGCGCGAAGCTGATCGCGCCTTTCTCGGCGTCGCCAAGCGCTGCGGATTGATCACCGCCGAAGGCAAGCCGACCGATCTCTATGTTCGCGCGCGCGAACCCGGTGGGGTTGAGCCGGTCGTGGCAGAAATGATGAAACAGGGCTTTTCAACGTTGTACGCCAAAAACCCAGCCGCACATGAGCTTGATCGCAAAGCAATCGCCGCGCTGGTCGTTGACGTTACCGGTATGGACCCAAGCCTGCCGACCCTGCGGGCGATTGTCGGCACGTTTTATGCGATGAAGTTGCTGGCTTATCCACACCTGGAGGCTGAAGTGGTGCCGAATCGGCGCAAGGCGCCGGAGCGAAGACGGGGACGGTAAAGCGCAGCAAATTTCACGCGGGGCGACGAGTCTTAAAACGTTCGCAGGAATCACGACTAATAAGATGCGCTAGTTAACCGCAGCCAACGTGGCGTGCAATGCATCGCG
>JANYFH010000299.1 GCA_025362705.1 Betaproteobacteria bacterium | reverse complement strand
AGCGATGCCGAACGCGTGAAGGCGATTGAAGCGACGACAAACCACGATGTGAAGGCTGTCGAATACTGGCTGCGCGAGAAATTCGCCTACAACGGCGAAATCAAAAAATCGCAGGCGTTCATTCACTTTGCCTGCACTTCGGAAGACATCAACAATCTTTCGCACGCCCTGATGCTCAAAGCTGCTCGTGACGCCGTAATGGTACCCGCTCTTGCGCGCATCGCCACCAAACTGCAAGCGCTGTCCCATGCGAATGCGGGCATCAGCATGCTCGCGCACACGCACGGGCAGGCGGCATCACCAACCACACTCGGTAAAGAATTGGCCAACGTTGCGAGTCGCTTGCTGCGCGCGCAAAAATCAATTGCAGGCATCGACATGCTGGGGAAAATTAACGGCGCAGTCGGCAATTACAACGCGCATTGTTCCGCGTATCCAGACCTCGATTGGCCAGCCTTTACCAGGCAATTCGTCGAAGGCCTCGGCCTGACGTTCAACCAATACACGACCCAGATCGAGCCGCACGATTACATGGCTGAATTGTTCGATGCCGTCGCGCGCGTGAACACGATTTTCATTGATCTCAACCGCGATATCTGGGGCTATATCTCGCTTGGCTATTTCAGGCAAATTACCAAAGCGGGCGAAATCGGCTCGTCGACCATGCCGCACAAGGTCAACCCGATCGACTTCGAAAATTCAGAAGGCAATCTCGGCATGGCCAACGCCTTGCTGCGCCATATGGCCGAAAAGCTGCCGATCTCGCGCTGGCAACGCGATCTCACCGATTCGACCGTATTGCGTAACATGGGCGTCGCGTTTGGCTACTGCCTGCTGGCCTACGATTCATTGGCACGCGGGCTCGACAAGCTTGAAGTGAACGAAACGAAAATCGCATCGCATCTGGCCGCGAGCTGGGATGTGCTTGCTGAACCAATACAGACCGTGATGCGTAAATACGGTATCGGCGACGCGTACGAGCAACTCAAAGAGCTCACGCGTGGCAAAGGCGGAATTGAACGCGATTCACTGCACGCGTTCATCAGGCAGCTGTCGATTCCTGATGCGGACAAGAAATTGCTGCTGACACTTACGCCTGCCAGCTACATTGGCCTGGCGAGTAAACTGGCGGAAAAAATATAGCGGTTCCAGCGCCAACCAGCACTGGCAGGCGTTTCAGGCCGAAACAGGCTGAAACGGCAAGCTGGACGCGGGGTTTCTATTTTGCGCCGACCCCGCGCCCGTGGGAACACTCAATCCCCGACGGCGGCACTTCCGTCACCTCACAAGAGGTTGTGGTGCAGACTACGCGCCGCTTTTCATCAATTCACGCAGCAGCGCTTCCGTTTGTATCTTGTTCAACATGCCCTTTTTCGCCGCGTCGAGCTTGTCGAATGCCGTTTCGATTTTTTTCATCATGTCGGCCTTCGAGACCATATAGCTGCTCGTGCCGCCGTCACTTTTTTGCAACTCGAGCAGGAATGCCATTGCTTTCTTATCGTCAAGCATGCCTTTCTTGCCCGTATCCATTTTGTCGAACATTTCGGCCGCACGCTTCATGACTTCGACACGCGAGAGCATGCCGTCCTTGTTGGTGTCGTATTTGGTGACAAAACGCTCGACATCTTCCTGCGTAAAGTCGGCAAACGACGGCATCGACATGCCCATCATGGAGATGGCGATGGAACCCATTAAGACATTCAGTAACGATTTTTTCATGGTGACTACTCCTTCAAGTTTGTGGTGAGGTTGTACGGGATCCGTGGATAAAAGCCGCTGCTTTGTTCCTGAACCCGTCGCGTGACCACTAAGTCGCCATCCCAAAAAAATCCTTACAGCCAGAAAAATATTCCAGCTTTCCCACCATCAAACGTCGAATTTGATTCCTTGCGCCAGCGGCAGCGCGATCGAATAATTGATCGTGTTTGTTGTGCGGCGCATATAGGCTTTCCAGCTATCCGAACCCGACTCGCGACCGCCACCGGTTTCCTTCTCGCCACCAAATGCGCCGCCGATTTCGGCCCCCGAAGTACCGATATTGACGTTGGCAATGCCGCAATCGCTGCCCATTGCCGACAAAAATACTTCCGCCTCACGCAAATCGCTGGTAAATATCGATGATGACAAACCCTGCGGAACCGCGTTTTGCAACGCTATGGCATCCGCAAAATTTTCATAGCGCAATACGTACAGGATCGGCGCAAAGGTCTCGTGACAAACCGTCGATGTCTGCGACGACATTTCAACAATGGCGGGTTTCACGTAGTAGCCATTCGGGTTTTCTTTTTCGAGTACACGTACGCCGCCGGTAACAACTCCGCCTTCTGCTGTTGCGGTGCGCAATGCAGCTTGCATGCCATTGAATGCGGCTTCATCGATCAGCGGACCGACAAGTGTGGCCACATCGAGCGGATCGCCAATACGAATGGATGCATACGCGCTTTTCAGGCTGGGTAGCAATTGGTCATAAATGCTTGCATGAACAATCAGGCGTCGCAACGAAGTGCAGCGCTGACCTGCGGTGCCGACCGCCGAAAACAATGCTGCGGTTTGCACCATCTTCAAATCCGCACTCGGCGCCACAATCATCGCGTTGTTGCCACCGAGTTCGAGTATGGTCCTGGCAAATCGCGCGGCGGCCCTAGCGCCGACGGCGCGACCCATGCGTGTCGACCCCGTTGCCGAAATCAGTGCAACGTGCGGATCATCCACCATCGCTTCGCCAACATCGGCACGACCAATGAGGAGTTGCGAAAGCCCATCGGGGACGATACCGCTCGCGGCGCGAAAACGTTTGATGGCGCGCTCCAGCAACGCTTGCGAGGCAAGTGCGACCAGCGGTGTTTTCTCCGAAGGCTTCCACACCAGCGCATTGCCACACACCAGCGCCAGCGCAGCATTCCAGGCCCACACCGCCACCGGAAAATTGAACGCGCTGATGATGCCGACCACGCCGAGCGGATGCCACTGTTCCATCATGCGATGTTCGGTACGCTCGGACGCGATCGTCAATCCATAGAGCTGGCGTGAAAGGCCGACGGCGAAATCGCAGATGTCTATCATCTCCTGCACTTCGCCCAGCCCCTCCTGCAAAATTTTGCCGGACTCGATGGTAACCAACTGGCCCAACGTATCCTTGTTGGCACGCAATTCTTCACCCAGCAGGCGCACAAGTTCGCCGCGCTTTGGCGCAGGAATATTGCGCCAGCTTGAAAATGCCGTTCTCGCAACAGCAATTTTTTTTGCGACCGATTCAGGCGAGTCGCAGTGCAACGTCGCGAGCGTTGCGCCGTCGATGGGCGAGCGTGCGACAAGTCCGTCACCTTGATGAGCAACGAGATCAACGCCGAGTTGAGCGAGCAATTTTTTTGTAGTCATGGTGTTATCCACAATCGATGAGGCCTGTATGTTACCCGCAAAAAATTACCGAACTTAGTCGCCCATCTGCGGATTCATTCGCTCACCATGTGCCATCTTGTTGAGCGCATTCAGATAGGCCTTCGCGCTGGCGATGACGATATCGGTATCCGAACCAATGCCATTTACAACCCGCCCGGCCCGCGACAGTCGCACCGTCACTTCGCCCTGCGAGTCGGTACCTTCGGTCACGTTGTTCACCGAATAGAGTTGCAGCTCCGCTCCGCTATTGACGATGATCTCGAGCGCACGGAATGTCGCATCGACCGGGCCGGCTCCTGCTGCCTCGCTTTTCTTCTCTTTGCCGTGGTCAGCAATCACGATGCGTGCAAACGGCTTTTCACCGGTCTCCGTATGCGCGGTCAATGCCACCAGGCTGAACTGCTCGATTTCCGGTGTAACGGTTTCGTCCGACACCAGCGCCTGAATATCTTCATCAAAAATATCCTGCTTCTTGTCGGCGAGTTCTTTGAATTTCTGGAACGCTGCATTGAGCGCGACCTCGGATTCGAGTTCGATGCCCAGCGTTTTCAGGCGATCACGAAACGCCGAGCGGCCCGACAATTTTCCCAGAGAAAGACGGTTGTTATGCCAGCCCACATCCTGCGCACGCATGATTTCGTAGGTCTCGCGATGCTTAAGCACGCCATCCTGATGAATGCCTGATTCGTGCGCAAACGCATTCGCACCGACCACTGCCTTGTTCGGCTGCACCGGGTAGCCGGTGATGGTCGAAACGAGTTTTGATGTCGGCACGATTTGCGTGGCGTCAATTCGTGTTTCCAGTTCGAAGTAATCCTTCCTGGTACGCAACGCCATCACAATTTCTTCCAGCGCCGCATTGCCAGCACGCTCGCCGAGACCATTTATTGTGCATTCCACTTGTCGCGCGCCTGCCTTCACGGCGGCGAGCGAATTGGCGACCGCCATGCCCAAATCATTGTGGCAATGTGTGGACCACACCACTTTGTCGGCATTCGGTACACGCTCAATCAGCGTGCGGAATCGCTCCGCCCACAACTCGGGCGTGCTGTAACCGACGGTATCGGGAACATTGATGGTTTTGGCACCGGCCTTGATGACGGCCTCGAACACGCGGCACAGGAAATCCATTTCACTGCGCACTGCGTCTTCCGCCGAGAACTCCACATCATCACAGAGCGTGCGCGCAAATTTCACCGCGTCGACCGCAGAGGTGAGCACCTGTTCCGGTGTCATACGCAATTTGTGCTGCATGTGAATCGGCGAGGTTGCAATGAAGGTGTGAATGCGACCGCGTGCGGCGGGCTTGATCGCCTCACCCGCTTTCTGGATATCGCTCACCTGTGCGCGCGCCAGTGAACAGATGGTTGAATCCTTGATCACACTGGCAACCGCATGGATGGCTTCAAAATCGCCCGGGCTGGCGGCCGCAAACCCAGCCTCGATCACATCGACGCGCATTTTCTCCAGTTGCTTGCCGATGCGGACTTTTTCGTCCTTCGTCATCGACGCACCGGGGCTTTGCTCGCCGTCGCGCATGGTGGTATCAAAAATAATCAATTGGTCCATTACGTACTCCAAATTTTAACGTCCGGATGGTAAGGTTCGAACGTGGAAACACAGATTCGCTCTATGCAACGAGCGCAGGAAATTTGACGGGAGGGTGAGAGTTTATGTGCGCGCGGCGCGCAGCAGCAGGCCAAGCGACAGGATCGCAATCAGG
>JANYFH010000290.1 GCA_025362705.1 Betaproteobacteria bacterium | reverse complement strand
GATCGGCGCGGCCACACGCGTGCGTCACACCATTGCCTCGGCCATTCACCGGTTTTTTCACGAACACGGATTTCTGTGGGTGAACACGCCGATCATTACCGCCTCCGACGCCGAAGGTGCCGGCGAGTTGTTCCGCGTATCTACGCTGGACATGATGAATCTGCCGAAAACGCCTGATGGCAAAATTGATTTCTCGAAAGATTTTTTTGGTCGCGAAGCGTTCCTCACGGTCTCCGGGCAATTGAACGTTGAAACCTATTGCATGGCGCTATCTAAGGTCTACACCTTCGGGCCGACGTTCCGCGCGGAAAACTCCAACACCTCACGCCATCTCGCCGAATTCTGGATGATCGAACCGGAAATAGCGTTCGCAGATTTGGGCGATGACGCGACACTGGCTGAGGCGATGCTGAAATCCATCATCACCACCGTGCTTGCCGAACGCGCAGACGACATGGCGTTTTTTGAAGAACGTGTTGAAAAAGGCCTGATCGCGAAACTCGAAAACATTGTCAAATCCGAATTCGTGCGCATGGATTACACCGATGCCATCAAGGTGCTGGAAAACGCAAAGGAAAAGTTCGAGTACCCGGTGAAATGGGGCATCGATCTGCAATCCGAGCACGAGCGCTATATCGCCGAAAAACATGTGAACGGCCCGACGGTGCTGATGAATTACCCGAAAGAGATCAAGGCGTTTTACATGCGGCTTTCCGACGACGAAAAAACAGTCGCGGCGATGGACGTGCTGGCGCCCGGCATCGGTGAAATCATCGGCGGCTCGCAACGCGAGGAGCGGCTCGATGTGCTGGATAAACGCATGGTGGAATGCGGGCTCGATCCGGCGCATTACGGCTGGTACCGCGATTTGCGGCGCTACGGCACGGTACCGCATGCGGGATTCGGGCTGGGGTTTGAAAGGACGGTTTCGTATATCACCGGGTTATCGAATGTGCGCGATGTGATTCCGTTTCCGCGGACGCCGGGTAGTGCGCGGTATTGATGAGTTTCGCTGCGCGATATCGATCATAGTTCGTCAACATAGCGACCCAAAAAATGACCTCACAAGATAAAAACCTCGAAGCCCTGTTCAAAAGCAATCTCGCCTGGGCTGACCGCATTCGGACCCAGCACCCGGATTTTTTTGAACAACTCGCCAAACAGCAGCATCCGGAATATCTCTGGATCGGCTGTTCCGACAGCCGCGTGCCTGCCAATGAAATTGTTGGCCTGATGCCTGGCGAAGTTTTTGTTCATCGCAATATTGCCAATGTCGTCGTGCACACCGATCTGAATTGCCTGTCGGTGATCCAGTTCGCTGTTGATGTGCTCAAAGTCCAACACATCATGGTGGTTGGGCACTACGGCTGCGGCGGTGTACGCGCCGCGTTGTTCGACCAGCGCGTGGGCCTGGCCGATAACTGGCTTCACCATATCCATGATGTGCGCGACAAACACGCCGACGCGCTTGCCGCCATTGGGCTGCCGGAGGTGCAACTTGACCGGCTATGTGAATTCAACGTGATCGAACAGGTGGCCAACGTGTGCCAGACCACCATCGTGCGCGATGCGTGGGAGAGCGGGCAGACGCTCACGGTGCACGGCTGGATTTACGGACTCAAGGATGGCTTGTTGCGTGACTTGAACGTGACGGTGACCAATCGCGAGGAAGCGAGCGCGATATGCAAAGCAGCAGTCAGCGCAATCAAGGGAACCAGGGCGTGACCAGCCGCGGCTTCAGCATGATCGAACTGGTGACGATACTGGCGATCATCGCCATTCTTGCCATGATGGCAGTGCCAACTTTTATTGATCGCAATGTCCGGCTACAAGTGCAGGAGGGCATGTCGCTGGCGAATCTGGCGAAGGCAGGTGTTAGTGGTTTTTATGCGGTGAAAAATGAAGTGCCGCTGAACAATGAAGAAGCTGGTGTGCCGCCGAAAGAGAAAATCGTCAGTAACTTCGTGAGTGAGGTGAAAATCGACGCAGGCGCGGTGACGATCACATTTGGCAATAACGTCAATGGTTCAGTTTCCGGCAAGCATTTGACCTTGCGGCCTGCGATTGTGAAGGACGCACCAACGGTGCCGGTTGCGTGGCTGTGCAATAAAGCTGCAGTGCCGAACGGGATGACCGTGATGGGCGAAAATCGCACCGACATTCCGGGCAAATGGTTGCCGATTGACTGTCGGGGCTGATCTTTTTATTCGCGGTGGATCGTAACGGCGCGCCACGAAGGTAGCGCGCCATCCCAATCACAATTTTGACGGTTCAACCGGTGGCGCAACGGGTGCCGGTGTCGGTTGTGGCGGATCCACTACAGGGACTGGCGCAGGCACAGGTGGTGGCGCTGGAGCGACGTTCTGTTGTGGCGGTACTGGTTCAAGCGGTGTGACGACGGGAACCGGTTCGATTTTCTTTGCCGTTGTCGCAGGAACCTTTGCCGTCACACTACTCCTGGCCTTAGCGGGCTTCGTCGATTCGCTGCCGGCGTTTTTGCCTGGCGCAGTGAGTGGCGTTGAATTCACCTCGGCCGACTTGGCCGTCGAACTTGCCGACTCAATTACTGCCGGTACTTTTGTGGTCGGCTCTTCAGCCGGCATTGGCAGAGGCGCGGACGGCATGGCTGGCGTGCGCAGATTCGGGTTCGCCGAGACCGTATCGGTTTTCGCAGCATCGTTATTCGAATTGTAATAATGCATACTCACGAGTACGGCACCGATTGCGAATGCGATGATCAACGCGGGGCGCACGGCCTTGGCGGCGAAGCTGCTGTCTTTCGCATAACTTGTGTGCATCCTGTATTCATCAAGCGTGTGTGGCAGCGGCACTGTTGCCTCGTAAATAAATTGATGAGGATTGGTTTGCAGGGTATGCATGTTGTTTCCTTTCGCACTGTTGGCGGGTTACTACAACACCAGTCTACTTTTTGACTCGCTGGCATCGTGTAGGCGAAGGGGCATTTGGCATGTAGGCAAAGACCGTGACCGCAGATTGGCTCTAGCGGTGCACAGCACGATGGCGGATGCCACGACGCCGCGCGCCATCTGGCGGTAAAATCATCAATCTCATCTTATTACCGGGAACCACCATGACCGCCCGCGACGCACTGCCCAGTCTCCATTCACTCGACACCAGCAAATTGCTCGACGACATTTCCCACCAATGGGATGCCGACATCGTCCCGCAACTAATTGAGTACGTGAAACTGCCTGCGAAATCGCCAGCCTTCGATCACGACTGGGCTGCGCATGGATTTCTGGATGCCGCCGTTGCGCAGGCGCGCGCGTGGGTGGCCGCACAGAATGTTGCCGGGCTCACCCTCGAAATAGTGCGCACTGAAGGTCGCACACCAGTGCTGTTTTTTGATATTCCTGCGACCGGTGACGTTGACCCCAAGCACACGGTGTTGCTATATGGCCACCTCGACAAGCAACCTGAAATGACCGGTTGGCGCGCAGGGCTGGGGCCGTGGATTCCCGTGTACGAAGACGGAAAACTTTATGGACGTGGCAGTGCTGATGATGGTTACGCGGTGTTTGCCGCAATCTCGGCGATCATGGCGCTGGACAAGCAGGGCATCGCGCGCCCGCATTGCGTCGGCCTGATCGAGACCTGCGAGGAAAGTGGCAGCTACGATCTGCCTTATTACCTCGAAGCGCTGGCACCGCGGATCGGCGGTGTTTCGCTCGTGATTGCACTTGATTCGGGCGCCGGAAATTACGACCAGATGTGGGTGACGACTTCGCTTCGCGGGCTCGTCAACGGCACGTTGACGGTGAACGTGTTGACCGAAGGTGTGCACTCTGGCGACGCGGGCGGTGTGGTGCCTTCATCGTTTCGTGTCGCACGGCAATTGCTGGATCGTCTCGACGATTCGCGTACCGGCGTGGTGAAACCAGCTGCGTTCAATTGCCCGATTCCCGAAGAAAGAATTACGCAGGCGAAACAAGCCGCAGACATTCTTGGTGAATCGATGTGGAAACGTTTTCCGTGGGATAGCTGCTGTAACGATGGAGGAAAATTCGTATTCGTACAACCGACCATCAAGGATCCGGTTGAATTGATTTTGAATCGCACCTGGCGCGCGGCGCTGGCGGTGATCGG
>JANYFH010000273.1 GCA_025362705.1 Betaproteobacteria bacterium | reverse complement strand
AGCCGCCACCATTCCAGCCACCAAATGCAGAACCGGGCTGCGGGGTCGCTGTGAGCGTCACCACCGTGCCTGGCGCAAGGCTGGCCGTACAACTTGCGTCGAGACAATTGATCCCACCTACGTCGGACACCACCCGCCCGGATGAACCAATGGTATTCAACGCAAAGACTTTCAATATTTGTTCCTGATAAAGAGTCAGGCGAATGTTTCCGGCTGCGCCGTTATATCCGTCAACGGCAATGCGATAGGTCGTCCCCTGTACTGCGTTGAAGCTAACGTAGCTGCTCGACGTGAAGAAGCAATTGGAGAAGTCGTCATCATCGGAGGTTACGGTTGTGAGCGAATTGACCGCATTGCCGGTGTAAACCGCCAGCAGAGTATCAAACGTCTGATTGATACGCGTCAACGTCTGTCCATTGAAAAAGACCGTGTAGTAGCAGGTATTCATCGTCACCAGATTGGTGGAAGGCGCGGTCCATTTCCACCATAAGGAGTGCCCACCGGCGTTTCCTGCATGCGCAGGTTCGCCAGCTTCCTTGGTAGCGCTAGTCGATGATCCCGTAGCGAAAGTATTGCCGCCGGACAAAGTGGCCGCATTCGAAAAGTTGTCGTTTGAAGGAGGAACGATGATGGTGATGCTGAAGTTCTGCGTTGCTGCTGCGCCGACGTTGTTAAAGGCGCTAATCGTGCCGGTAAACGTCCCTCCAACAGTGGGTGTGCCGGAAATAACGCCGCTGCTGCCGTTGATCGACAGGCCATTGGGCAGCGCGCCGGACGAAATCGTAAATGCATTGGGCAGGGGGTCAATACCTGTCGCCGCCGATCCCAGCGCTAATTGCGGCGCGCCGGATGCAGTAACCGTGCGGCTATAAAAGATACCGACTGTTCCTCCGGGAAGAGCGCCACTTGTAATCGACGCAGCGGAGACGACACCCAGGCTCCCATTGCCGATTTCAGCCACGATCGCGTCACGTGATGCAGCGGACAATCCTGACAGGTTGCCCATCATGTTGATACTGATTTGCGCGTCGAGGAACGCCCGATTATTCGCTGCCCGGATGGACCCGCCGGGATATCCTGAACCATTTTGTAGTGCGCCATGGCAGCTTTGGCATGTTGCCGCATAGCCTGCATACGCGGCCCCGGGTAGCCATGCCCATAGCAAGAGAGCGGCTAGAGATCCGAAAAATCCCGGCCTGAAATTCAGATTGGACATAGTTCCCCCTTGCGTCTGCGGCGTTTGCCGATGTTCTTGCGGTCGGGGTCGGTTTTGCACGCCAAGGGTATTAGACCGAAACGATGGCGACGCACCTGATACCCAGAATTGCAGTATCGCGCTGGACGAACTAGCCGCCAGGCAGTAGCCGTAAAGACATTTGGCATTTTTTCACTCTCCCTTGCCATGCAATCCGGCACAAACGCAAGCACCGGCGCGCCATTCCAGCCATTTTTGCCCTGTGAGCCCACCAATGCTGGTCCAGAATTACGCCTTGCATAGCCTTAAAGCGCAACGTGACCGTACAAGGTTTATCCGTGCAATTTTAGCCCTTGATTTGCGTCAAAAAAAGGAAATTTCGCACACCGGCGTACCGTATATGGGGGATGGGAATGCAAGATTACTGCGAAGCGTGTGAGCTATGTTGAAAAGCGTTACGCTGAATATAGTGATGCAGAACGCCATTTGGCGGGCATTTCAGGGCAGTTTGTGCTTGAAACGCCCGCCAATGCTAGGGTTTTCCTGAATTTGCCTATGCAGCCAATTTTTGTGCCGCTGCGGAAAGCCGTTTGCCAAGCGCAAACGCAAGCTGCTTCTCCGCATCGCTCACAACGAGATCATTGGCCGCGCCTGCGACGTGGCTGGCCCCGTACGGCGTGCCGCCCTCGACAGTGGCAGTCAGGGCGGCTTCGCTGAAGGGAATGCCGACGATGAGCATGCCGTGATGCAGCAGCGGCAACATCATCGATAGCAGCGTGGATTCATTGCCGCCGTGCATCGTGGAAGTGGACGTAAAAACGCTGGCGGGCTTGCCGGTGAGGGTGCCGCGCATCCATTCGCCGCCGGTTCCGTCGAGGAAATATTTGAGCGGCGCTGCCATGTTGCCAAAGCGCGTCGGAGACCCGAGCGCCAAGCCAGCGCATTCGGCGAGATCGCTTGCAGTGACATAAGGCGCACCTTCGTCAGGAATGTCGGGTGCAGCCACGCTCGTCACTGCCGCAACTTTGGGTACAGTGCGCATGCGCGCGGCCATGCCGGGCACGCTGTCGATGCCGCGCGCAATGTGGCGCGCGAGCTCTTTTACCGAGCCTGAGTGGGAATAGAAGAGCACCAAAATATCGGACATCAGGATTCCTTGAAATGAATGGGTATTATACGGAGCGCTCATACATCAAATTATGAAAAAAACTATTTCCCAGGCATTTGAATACGCCCGCTTTGTGGTCCGCCGCTTTGTCGAGGATCGCTGCCTGATGGTCGCTGGCAGCCTTACCTACACGACCTTGTTGGCGCTGGTTCCAGTGTTTGCCGTCACCATTGCCCTGACGGCAAAGGTTCCGTTAGTGCGCGATTTCATCGCCGCCTTAAAAAGTTTCATCCTGAAAAATTTCCTGCCCGATGTCGCCGGTCGCATGGTCGGCGACTACATGGAGCAATTTGCGCAGAATGCAGCACGGCTCACGGTGATCGGCCTGATCATCATTCTGGCCACGGCGATTGCGTTGATGTTCACCATCGACGGCGCATTCAACGATATCTGGCGCACCAGGCAACGCCGATCCTGGTGGAAGCGGCTGGTGGCCTATTTTTCTTTGTTGACGCTTGGTCCGCTGCTGATCGGTGCGAGTCTTTCGGTCACGTCTTATGTTGTGCACTTCTCGCGCACGTTTGATCGCACATTGCCGATGCTCGATGACTGGCTGCTGAAAATAATTCCGTTCGGGCTCACTACGCTGGCGCTGGTGCTTGCGTATCGTGCCGTGCCCAATCGCTACGTGCCGATGCGCCATGCTGTCGTTGCAGGCGTATCCGCAGCGCTTCTGTTTGAACTCGTCAAGCATCTGTTCGTGGCTTACATCCTGCGGGTACCAACCTACAGCCTGGTCTATGGTGCGTTCGCCAGTGTGCCGATTTTTCTGCTGTGGCTGTTCTGCTGCTGGATGGTGGTGCTGATCGGCGCGGAAGTGGCGGCAACACTTTCGTACTTCGGGCGTGCGCCTGCGCTAGGGTCGATGCAAATCAGCCGTGGGCATGCGCCGTCAATGCGGCTCGGCGAAGCAAAACAAATTGTCGATGCCCTGGCATCAAGCGAGCTACCGCTCGCGTTCAATACATTGCGAATGCGGGTGTCGATGCCCATCGATATTGCCGAAGACACTCTGCATGATCTGCTGGGGGCGAAAATCATTGCGCGCGACGCGAAGAGTCGCTTCCAGCTTGCCAATGCCCGCGAAGGCATTCGCGAAGAGGATTTACGCGCCGCCGTCGGCGCGGATTAAGCGTTGCGAAGGCTAGGATTTCTGAAACTGGAACAGATCGAATCGCGAGGTGCGCTCAAGCAGCGTGGTGGCGCGTACGACGGTGATTTCGTCGTGCTCGATCAATTCAAACTCGCGCAAGTCGGCAAACGTATCAGTCAGCGCCAACACGGTGTCGTTGTCCCATTCCGGATTGGTGTTTTGTAACACCAGCGCGGGCATTGGCTTGGCACCGCTACCGATGGTAGGCTCGATCGTGATGCTGGCTGCAGCAGGCGAGAGCAATTCGACACCGAACTCAAGCGCATCGCCTTCAAGCAGCGTCAACCAGCGCACTACGCCGACATTCCAGTTGCGTCCGCCAATGAAACGCACACCGACCACTTCACCGACCGTCACGCCGACATTGCCACCCGACTCGCGATAGACACGCAGTCCGTTGGCGCTCTGGTTGAGCACACGCCATTCCTCCACACCAATCGCGCGCGACACATCATCGCGCGGAATTTTAAGCAACGGAATGGTGTCGCCATCGCGAATCGCCTTTGCGTCGGCCTCAGGTTCTTCGTTGGTGGCAAGCTCGGTGAAATGGGCGATGGCTTTGATGCCGCCGCACAGCGCAACGGCGGAATCAGCCGGATTGCGGCGGAATTGGCGCTTGGGAGGATCGCCCCACAGCCGGATGAGACGCTGT
>JANYFH010000240.1 GCA_025362705.1 Betaproteobacteria bacterium | reverse complement strand
CGGGGCTAATCGGGCACGAGGTGGTGAAGCCGAAGTTACCGGTGGATGTGATGCTGGCAATCGTCAGCAACGCACTGCCGGAGTTACCCAATGTCACAGTGGTGGGCGGGCTGGTTGTCGCGACGGTGCGTGTGCCAAAGGCGACCGACGGCGGCGTCAACGTCACAGCCGGGCTCGCGGCGGCGATGATGGCAAACATGAGTGTTTGCATTGCGGTGCCACCGGCATTGGTCGCGGTGATGGTGGCGGTAATGAAGCCCGCAGCCGTCGGCGTGCCTGAGATGAGGCCGGTGGCGGTATTGATATTGACACCAAGCGGTAGAGAGTTGACGCCATAAAGTGTCGGGCTATTTGTTGCGGTGATTTGATAACTGAATGGGGTGCCGACCGTACCGGCCGCTGTCGTCGGGCTGGTGATGACTGGCGCAACGACAGCCGCGACGCCGTTGACATTGACAACGACCGTCGGATTATTGGAAAGCGGCGAAGTTAAAACCTGCAACGCGCTGCCGGTCGCTCCGACGGTTGTTGGCGATGCGGTCACGGTGATGGTGCAATTACCGCCGCTTGGAGCAATGGTATTTCCGACCACGCAGGTGCCGCCAGTGACATTGAATCCGGAGCCGACGTTGATTGCGGTGATTTGCAACGGCGTACCAGACGGATTGGTGAATGTGGTACTCAAGGGTGCCGAGGTCGCGCCGACGGTCACATTGCCGAAATTGAGCGGCCCGGGTGCCAGCGTCGCCGTCGGCGCAGCGAGACCGATACCCGTGAGCGTAATGATGGTTGGGCTGGTAGGCGCATCGGAAGTGACAGTGATGGTTGTGCTGAATATGCCAGCGGCACTGGGCGAAAACACCATCACCAGGTCACAACTCGCTCCCGGCGCAAGAACGATAGGTCCACCCGCCAGCGGTGCGCCTGCTGCGTCGGATCCAAATCCGCAATATTGCGCCGCCTGGGGGGGCGGGCCATTGACGGTGTCCTTGAATACCACCACGTTGCTGTTGGTGATTGAAGAAAGACTGAGGTTGCTAGAGCCGCTATTGGTGATGGTGATGAACTGTACGGCACTAGATGAGCCGATGGCGGTGGTCGGGAAGAAAGTGGTACCGGTGACGGTGATGGCTGGTGCAGCGACGACCGCCGTTGCCGTGAAGGAAACGGTGAGGCCGCGGAAAGAACCAGTGGGCTCGACCGCCAAATAGGTAAGGTCGGCCGATTTTGCACCGGTTGTCAGCGGCGCAAATTTGGTCTGTACCGTACAACCTGATCCAGGCGCGACAAATTGAGCGTTACAGCCGTCGGTGATCAGGACAAAATCGGTCGGATCGGTTCCACTAATCGGAAACCCCTGAAACTGCACCGTGGCACCACCCACGGGCGTCGAAAAAACCACGTTAAGGGGAGTGGAGAATGCACCGACAGCAGTTGGCGGGAAATTGAATGTCGTCGGCGTCACTGCGGGAAACGCAATCGTGGCGATTCCTGAACTGCTGAGCGGCACCGAAAAATTGCCGCCAGACGTGAGTAGCGTAAAGGTGCCCGTGAACGGGCCAAGCGCGGATGGTGTGAAGTTAAAAATGTAATCGCATGACCCCATCGCCGCGATGATGCCGCTGATGCAGCCCGGGGTCTGGTTAACCCCGACATTGAATTCCGGTGCGCCTGACGTGGTTGGCGGCGAGAATGTGACCGGACTCGCCGATGAGTTTGTTGCGGTGACAACCAAGGCGCGCGTCCAGCCTATTGGCGTCGGCGCGAGAACGATAGGATTCGCATTGAGCGTGACGGCTGATGGCGCGGTGACGACAAATTGCACGATGCCCGGCGGCGCGTAATTGAGCGAGATGGTGTTTGGCCCCGGCGGATGTGTGAAGCTCGTAAAAGAGCCCGCCTGCGCCACGCTGGCATCGACGAAATTTTGTGAATCGCCCGGGCTTGGTGCATAGACACCAAATCCAGTATCGATGTAGTAAAAATTCACCATCGCGCTGGTGAATGTTGCCGTGCCTGTGACTACAAGCCTGTCAACAACGGGGCCGCTACTGCCACCGGCAATTTCAATGTCCAGACCTGCGGCGGCGTTGGCGGCATAGTTGCCGTTGACGGCAATGCTGCCACTTTTATTCACGCCACCCGGAGAGATAGTGGCACCGGTGTTATTGAGCAAGCCGACGATGAACAGAACATCGCCCTCAACAAAGCCGTTTGCCAACGTCAACGTTTGCGCGCCTGCCGAAATATTGCCATCACCACCAATGTAGCCCGATGTAACTGGTTGGGTAAAAGCAGCTGCGTTGACTAGCGACACCGACAAGCCAGCGGTGGTGAGAAACGCGCCTTGATTTACAAATGACCCGTTGATGGTTAGCGGTGTCACGGGTGTAAACGATCCATCGTTCTCGAACTCGCCGCCAGCGGTCATGGTTAAAAAGGTGCTCGGGTTGAAGATACCGTTGTTTCTTATCTTCGCGCCGGCGCCCGTGATGGTGATGGAATCAGCGGACATGGTGGTCAGCGGCGCGGTGAGTTCCATCACGCTGTTATCGATGGTCAAGGGACCGGTGGCGGTGCTGATCGTACTCGCGCCTGTAAAAATGACTGTCATGTTTTGGAAGGTGTGTGTACCTGCGCCCCATACAGCACCGCCAGCGGCGAGTACGTTCAACGTGGTCGCGCCCAGACCAGCGCCTTGAATAGTCGAATTCGCGAGGACAACGTCGCCAACGAGAAAATTACCGGCAGGCAGTATCGCTGTTTGTCCGGCGCCAAGCACGGCGCTATCCGATGTGCCGGGCGTGCCTGCCGGCGCACCATTGCCGCCGGTGCAAGCGTTCCAGTTGGCGGGGCTGGTCCACGCACCGGAGGCTTGATTGAACGTGCAGATGGCTGCGAACGCGCTTGTCGCAAATAGCGAAAGCGTCATCGTCGCCGCAATGCAGAGAGAGCGAATGCGGGATGCCAATTTCATGGATGCGACTCCTATCGTAATGCCTTCGGCCTCGCGCGCAACGACGCACCGCCTATTTTGACAAGTCCTAACACTGGTGCGGCTTATAGCGATGTTTCTGCCTGTCGTGCCCGCCAATACTCGTGTTTTACAAAAAAATCTCTTGCTACTTCAATCACAACCCGCAATTGGTCAAAAAGAACCGGCTCTGCGACTGGCTAAACCACCTGCATCCCGTACCAGCCAACTGAATCCGGTCCGGGCTCGTTGCAGCGCTCGTGGTGAGCACGAATTCACCGATACGATTGCCTTGCGCGAGTGGCGTAAAGAAAATACTGATGGTGCAGCTCGCGAGTGAAGCCAGGCTGGTGCCACAGTTATTCACCTGCACAAAATCACCGGTGATGAGCATGCCGGAAATATTCATTGCCTGCCCGCCGCTATTGGTAAGTGTGATGACCTGGTTCGGTGTGGCACCGCCAAAGATAACGTTTCCGTAGCCTACCGCAGTGGCCGAGAAACTCACCAGTGGGCGTGGCGCGAGAATGCCGTTACCGGTGAGGCTCACGGTATTGACTAATGCTGCGTTCTGCGCATCGCTGGTGATATTGATCTGTGCCGACTTGGTGCCGAGCGTGATGGGCGCGAAAGTGACAGTCAGCGTACAACTTGCCGCGGGCGCGATACTCGTGCACCCACTTTGACCGGTCACCTTGAAATTGGCTGCATTGGTGCCGGTTAACGTGAGGGCGCTCACGCTGAGTATCGCCGTACCGACGTTAGTGATGACCAGACTCTGCTCGGCAGCGATACTGTTGATGACTTGATCACCAAAGGCGACGCTCGCACTGGTGCGGATGACGGGTACCGGAACTGGTGTACTAACGCCCGTTAAGGGAACAAGGTGTGGCGTGCCGACAACGTTATCGGCAATGCTGATCTGGCCCGTGAACGTACCGACGGTCGTTGGCGAAAAACTCACACCGATCTGGCATTTTCCTGCGGGCGCAACTGTAGTGCCGCAGTCTGGCGGCGTAACGGTGCCCAAGGGTACGCGAGTAAACGGTGCTGCAATCGTGATCGTACTCAATACGAGATTGGCGAAACCGGTATTCGTAACGACTACGTTTTGCGTCGCACTTGTGGTGGCGACAGTCAGCGGACCAAATGAAAGCGCAGCCGGGGTCAGGCTGATACCGGGTGCCGCACCGGCGGTGCCGGTACCCGTCAATGCAATGGTGTGCGGCGAACCGGGTGCATTGCTCACAATCGTAACGCTGCCGGTCTTGGCCACAGCTGTGAGCGGCGTGAACGTAATGTTGATCGGGCAGGCGATACCGACAGCTAACGTGGAAGGGCTAAGCGGACAACTGGTTGTGAAACCAAAATCGCCGGTGACGGTGATGCCGGTAATCGATAGCAGTGCGGTTCCTGAATTACCCAAACTCACTGTGGTGGGAGGGCTGGTAGTGCTCACGGTGCGTGCACCGAAGACAACCGTGGGGGGCGTGAGTGTGACAGCAGGTGCCGACGCGGCCAAGGCAGTACCAGTTAGCGCCCATGTGTAGGTCACGGGCGGCTGCACGCCAACGGGTGCCACCGGTGCCGATGCGGACGAAATAGGTCCAAGTGTAAGGACAGCCAGATCCAGCGGCGTCGCGGTCGCCCTGCTGTACGTCACCACGACTGCACAGCTCGCACCGGGTGTCACCGAGGCACAGCTGCTCGACGTCACTGTAAACGCAGCTAAATTAGTGGTCGGAAGCGGCACCGTCACCGCAACGACATCGTCATTGCGAAACGTGAACGTTTGCGATTGCGCGCCACCCGCGGTAATCGAATAATTTGTGTACGTTGACGTGTAGATCAACGGTGTGACCGCCTGCACTGAAATCTCCGATGTTCCTCCGGTAGGCGCAACCGGGGTTGATGCGGTCATCGTCGGGTGATAGACGGGCGCGCCGGCAGCCGACATTGAAAACGCGACAAGACCCGTCGCGTCGGTCGCAGCCGTCGTTATTGACGATACATAGCTCGCGCCTATGCCGTGGTTCCCGGTATCGATCAAACTGGAACCGCTAACGAATTGATTGAATAGATCAATGCCGTAAGCCACACTCGGTGCCGAATTGAGGGTCGCGTTGATCGTCGAAGTGACACTCGCGCCACTCCACGCCAGACTGATATTCGAAATGACCGGATAATTTTGCCCTGTCGTACCAGTGCCGCCATTGCCGTGGTAGCAGCTGGGACTCAGCAGAACGCCGTTATTGTCGCGTACCGGGGGCGGGCCGAAAAATACATCGCCGAGATCAATGCCCAATGCGCCCTGATTGCCGATGGCGTTGCGGCGAATGGCCACACCTTGCGCGGTACACTCTGTACCCACCACGTAAACACCGTGTCCGCCGTTGCCCAAAATATCGTTATCATGAATATCTGCAGAACCGCCGGAACCACCAACTGCCACACCATTTCCGGTGTTGAATTTAATGGCATTGCTGTCAAGTTCTGTGCCCAAAACATTGAGATAAATGCCATTGACGCCGTTAGGCAGTGCACTTGTGCCGACTTTGTCCGTACCGACCTGGTTCTTGCGGATCTTCGTACCGCCACCACCGGTGATCTCGATGCCGTTACCGGTGTTGCCGGAAATAATATTTCTGCCCGCAGGTGCCGAGCTACCGATCACAGCTGCGCTACTACTTCCGATAACAGAGACTCCAATTCCGTTCGGCGCGGCCAACGTTCCTGTTGCATCAGTGCCAATGAAATTGCCTTCGACCGTCACACCGATACCACTCTGGATGCTGATGCCAGGCTGCCCAATGAATTTTGTGATCGCCAAGCCTCGCACCAAAATACCGTCGGCGCTTAACGTCAATCCGGATCCTGGCGGTGTCATAAGACTTCCATCCAGCGAGATGAGTATGTTTGCATTGCTGCCGTTGGAAAGTGTGTTGGGAGAAGCGCCGCCGGGCTGCGTATAACCGTCGATAAGCGTCTGGCAAATCACTGCCGGCAACGGTGTAAATGTTTGAATCGTCTTTGCGCCTGAGCCAATCGCAAAATTTACTGTGTATGGCCCGAAGTAACAATTCGCCGCCGCGTATTCGAGTACCTGCCGCAATGATCCCGTCGTTGCCGGGCCGCTTGCATCGGTGTTGTCCGTTACCGTCAGTGTCGTCTGCGCCTGCACCGGCGCAACAAATGTGAGCGCGCTTGCAAAGAGGCCAAGTGAAACAACGGCTGAAGCTGCGCGTAGCAATCCTCCGCCGCACGTTGCAGTTGCGTTCCTGGTTTTGAGTGTATTGATCATTTCTTACCCCACTGAGACTAGTTTTGTTCGTTGGTGTGATGCGTCGGCACGACGCTCGCAGGTGGCGAGCGCCTGTGCAAGCGCGTCTGCCGCAGATAATTTTTTATATTGATCGGCGAAACGCCCGGCAGCTTCACGGTAGGCCGCGTTTTGCAGCATGTCGTCGATGCGCCGGTGAAATTTCGGGTGTTGTTCACTCAACGATATGACGAAGGCCGCGCCAATCTTCATGGCATGACTTGCAACAACGCTTTGCTCCCAGTGCGTTGGCAACAGCAGCAGCGGCCTACCAGCCAGCAGCGACTGCATGGTCAATCCGTGACCGGCGTGAGAAATGACGAGTTTCACAGACGACAGAATTTGCTTCACATCAACGGCCTGTGACGCAAACACCAATGCTGTGCCGTGTTGCGTTTCCAGTTTCGCGCGTTCAATCGGCGTGAGATTCGGCATGTAGATCAACGACGTCGATGGACATTTTGCAAGCGCACTGAGCAAGGCATCAATGGCTTTGCTGTAGCGCAAGTAAACGAAGATATCGGGGCTACCCGTCGGTGCGGTTTGGTTTGTGTCGCTCCCGATTACCGCTACGGGAAGGCTGCCCAAGTAGTTTGCTTCGGTGCCGCGCTGCGTGCCAAAGTGGTCGAGTTCGGCCAGGGTACATAGCAACGTGGGCACATTTGCGTACATGTCCATCGGAAATTGCCGACGCGCAAAATTGTGCTTACTCATTACCGCGTTCACCGTCTGGCGCACACGATCTTCATTGGCGGCAATGCGTTGCTCGATGCCCGGCTGCCACGGTCTGGTCAGCGGCGCTGGGTCGGCAGCAACCGGACAAGTTTGACCGTTGCCAATGGCCATATCGGGAATGCCCATACATTGCGCGGCCAAATGCGCTGCGGGCGCACTACTGCCAATGACAAGATCGGGCTGCCAGGTTTGCATCAGCGAGAGCCACGACGAGAACATCCCATCGAATATTGGCTCATAGCCGTAACCGTGCTGCAGTAATAGCTCCGTGGAGTTGAAGGAGTTCACGTCCATCTCGGGAAAAATACTCAGGCAAACGGGTGCCTGGAAAAGCGTCGCGCCACAAGCCTGGACGCGTGCGCCGACCTCGGCGGTGTTGCGTGCGACTACCGCGACTTCCCACCCGCGTTGGCACAGCGCCTCGATGAGCGAAAGGTAGGGAACAACGTGGCCACTACTCTCGCCAATTTCCCAACAGAACAAAACGCGTTTCATGTAAATAGGCCTTGGCATCCAAATGCAAATGACTCCGTCTGCGCTTCAATTTTCACAAGTCTCAATGCTGTCTATTCAAACACTAGCACTGATGCGGCTTCTGGAGCATTTTCTGCCTAAAGTCCGCGCCAGTGTTGGAGTTTAATGAGTCTCTTCTTAACCACCGCGTCGCGAGAACGCAATCGCACCCGCGTTGTTGTTCATGTTGTACATCAAGCCCGCACCATTGCCTCGGCGACCGGTGAAGAATCCGTCGAGGCTGCCTGTCACGCTGGTAGGTGTGCAATTTGGCGTGCAGGTGATATTGAACACGGCAGGTCGCGGGATTCCGGCGATGGTGGGCCCGCCGGCATATGCCGAGAAATATTGATCGCGATAAATCGGCACGTTGCTGGTGGCGCCATTCCAGGTCTGGCCGTTGATGGTGATGTTGACCGAGGTATCGACCGTGCGCGCCGAGAAATTGGCGTTCAGGGTTGCCGAATTAAACACGCCAGTGTGTCCGGCGAGATCGGTCGGACGTGTCGAGCCAACGACATCGTAGACCCCAGTTCCCGTCAAGGGCAACGATACCGGGCCACTCTGCGTGGGACTGAAAATGTAATGCAGGCTGCGATCCGCGAGACTGACGCTTTGACCACCGACAGTGGCGCTGCCACCTGCCCAACGTCCCCACACCAGACCGGTGGTGGGATCGAATCCATTGTCAACGACAACTGAAGTACCCTGCGCATAAGTACGATGCCCGGCAAGCTCGTTACCGGAAGGAAACGGTGCGGTGAATGCACTGACAACGCCGTTGCTGCCAACAATGACTTCATCCTGGCGGTCAGTCGTGGCGAAGGAACGAATGTAACTCGCGTTAGAAAGGGAACCAGCCGGGTCAGAGACCAGGCCATCGCGATACACGGCTGCAGAGTTTTGCGAAGGACCCGAGAATGCCACGACACCATTGATGCGCTGGAAATCAGCGCCGTTGGTGCTCGTTTGATCAAAAATCCCGTAACCGAGAATCGCGCCGTTCAAGGTATTGCCGACGAAGCTGCCTTCGATGCTGCCGCCCAGACGCGAGCTGCTTGCGGAGCTCACACCACTGCCGTTGGTGACCACGACACGTGAACCGCTGGCGAAGAACGTGTTGGACGCAAACGGCACATTGTTCGCGGCAAGATTCCAGCTACCGGCGGCGGCACCGCTGCCCGCCGTCATGGAAACAGCGATCACAGCATTGAGCGTGCGGGCGGTGAAGTTCACGTCAAGCGTCGCGGAAGTCAAGGTACCGAGCGAACCGAGTTGATTGGTTGGCGTCGTGGCCGCAGCGCGCGTGTAGGCCGCCGTCCCGGTCAGCACATCAGACAGATACGAGGGGAATCCCGCGCCGCCGTAAGCCCAGTGCACGCTGCCGCCGACATTGCCACCGTTACCGCCGGTACCGCTGCCGAAGCCAAAGCTGCTCACGCCGCTCCAGCGACCAAGCACTATTGTTGTGTTGCCACCGATAGTCACGGTTTGCAGATCGCTGACAGTGCCGCCGACAACATTGGCACCCGTGCCACTTTGGGTACCCGCATACGCCGTGTAAGCGCGCAAAGCACCGCCACTGTCGAGCGTCATGCCAGCCGGAATCGCCTGATCGGACAGTGTCGCGCCGCCGTTAGCGATGACGATGTTTTGCAGATTGATTGGGTCAGCGCCCAGATTGGCGTTGGCATCAATTACCGAGTAACCGAGTCCATTGGCACCGAGAACTTGCGTTGTTGTCGTACCACTGCTTCCGTTCTGCCCCAGAAGCCGCTCATCTTTCTCGTCGATCACCGGTTTTTTTTCCTTCCCGCCGGCCATGATTTTTCCGGAATCAAGCAGACTGGGCGGCGTGGGAATGATCCGCGGTGCCTGTCCCAGCACAACCTGTACAGTTTCATTCGGATTCGTGAGGATGGGCGGGAAATTGCCATCGAGGCTGGCGACGATGTGGCTGCCTTCGATCGTGTAGTGATTAGTGGTGTCGCCATTGGATTCGAGGATGCCGCCGGAGCCGCGAATACCAACGGTCGCGACTTTT
>JANYFH010000200.1 GCA_025362705.1 Betaproteobacteria bacterium | reverse complement strand
CAATCAAGGCTCAATGCGGGCACACCAAGAATGAGTGCCTCAACCAAAACGTTGCCAAAGCCCTCGCTTCGCGAAGTCGATACCAGCAGTTTGGCTTTGCGCAGCAAGGCGTAGTGATTTGCATGGAATGGAAAAAACTTGGCCCGCTCTTCCAGCCCGCTGTCCATCGCCAATTGACGCAACTTGTTTTCGTCGTTGCCCTGACCGACCAACACAAGATCGCCTTTGAATTGGCATTGGGAAAAAGCGCGAATCAATCGTTCAAAGCTTTTCCGGTAATTGAATTCACCGATGCCAATGATAAATTCGCGCGTCTGCATCGCCGATTCAGGCGTGGATTGCCCGCCCAGTTCACGAATTCGATGGAAATCGAAAGGATTGTAGATTGTCGTTACGCTCTTTGGGCGCGCGCGCAAAACTGTGACCAGCTCGTGCGCCAGACCGTCCGAAACCACGTGAACATTTTTTCCTGAAAACAATTGCCGCACACGCCACCCGCGGCGTAGCGTTTTTACCTGATATTTGAGCTGCCCATACCAATTGGCGTATTTGGGAGACTGCAACTGCGAAGAATGTGAACTCAGCAATATGTTCGCATGGTCAATGTGCGCGGCAACACGCATGGTGATTTCGCCGGCGGCGATGATCAGGTCAGCCAGCCCGAATTGCGCCTCATAAGCTGCGATGCCCTCCGTGATGAATGCACTGAGGTGCCGTCTATACCTCACCCTGAGAGGGCCAAATGTAGGTTCAACTTCCGGATAAACGCGCGTCCAGTCAGATGACACCATGTCGTAGTCAATTCTTGGGGCAAGCACGATCATGCCGATATGCACGCCCCTGACCGCGAAGCCACCCGACAAATCAATCATTACGCGGGCCAGGCCGCCCAGCTTCAGGCCATCGACGACGATCAGGACATTTGCTTTCTTGTTGGGCAACACGGGCATGCGTGTCCTAGACTTTAACGCCATGCGGCGCGTGATTTTTCACTACCTGAATTGTCGGCAAGGTGAGTAGCGCATCACGGTGATGGCACAGCTTCACGACCAGTGCGTGTCGGAAGGGCGTCAAAAAAATCGCGTCAGGAAACATGATTTGAAGATAGCAGAATTACACTCTCCCGTGAGCACATTGGTTTCAAACTGCTACTTTCGGCACTTGCGTTTGGGGTTAACATGCGGCCTTGCCTGTAACCTCTGGAATCTTTTTCTATGAATAAATTCGCCCGTATTCTGCTGCCAGTCGCCATCTGCTTGTTGGGCACAGTCACCGCGGACGCCCAGGGAGTAGCGGGCTACTATCGTCAACCCGCGGTCTCCACGGACAGTGTCGTCTTTGTGGCTGAAGGTGATCTCTGGCGCACTGGACTTTCTGGCGGCGCTGCGCTTCGCCTTACTTCAAATCTTGCCGCAGAGTCGAACCCGGCTATTTCGCCCGACGGCACGCGTGTCGCGTTTACCGCCCGCTACGAGGGACCCGCCGAGGTGTACGTCATGCCGATCAGCGGTGGCGCACCGACCAGGCTGACGTTTGACGGCGACAATTCGCAGGTGCAAGGCTGGACACCTGACGGCAAAGTACTCTATTCGACGCTGCGCTATTCCGATAAACCCGATGCGCGGCTCTACGTGGTCGATCCCGCCAACCGCTCGTCGACGCCGATCCCGCTTTCGCAGGCTGCGGAGGGATGCTATCTCGGCAGCAGCTTGTTTTTTGCCCGGCAACCGTTGATTAGCGACAACGTCAAGCGCTATCAGGGCGGGCTGGTGCAACAGATATGGCGATTCGATGCGGGCAAAGAAGCGCAACACCTGACCAGCGATCACGCCGGTACCAGCCGTCAGCCGCTATGTGGAAATGGCCGCGTTTATTTCATTTCGGATCGCGATGGTGCCTTGAATATCTGGTCGATGAATACCGACGGTCGCGACCTGAAACAGCACACGCGCCACACCGAATTCGATGTTCGCAGCGCATCGATTTCTGCCGACGGCAAGCACATCGCATATCAACGCGGCGCGGATATTTATCTGCTCGATCCTCTCAGC
>JANYFH010000187.1 GCA_025362705.1 Betaproteobacteria bacterium | reverse complement strand
CGAGTGCCAGGAGCAGAAATTCAGAGGGTGCGAGTAAGCGACGCAGTATGCCAACATTATTCGAAATTGCTGATGCCAAACTATCGCTTTCGCTTAGTTCTGCAAAGATGGCGCTAAGGTCCGACTCGCAAGCGATTCTTCTGAAATGTGCATCTGAAGGGATGCTGAGGTCAGGTAACGCAATTCATGCGGTCAACGAGAGATGCCTTGCGGCAATTCGCACCATAGGCGACGCAACAATATCCGAGTTAAGTTGGGTAGCCGACAAGACCTTCTTGGCCACTCCAACGACGATAGACCACTGCAATGCCATGGCGCACAAGTACCTCAACGCTATTCGAGAGGAGTGCATGACCGTTTTGCGCGAAACCGTACCAAAGTGCAACGGCGGCGAACCTCAGCTACAAGGAACCGCACTAAAACAGCATGCGCAAGAGCAGCAATGCCGGATGGCACTGAGTTTAGCCCTGGATTCTAAATACGCCGAATTCAAAGTGCAGCGAGTGCGGGCGATGTTTGGCAGTATTCAGAAACTAGTGTCCGCCGTCCTAAAACTCTTGGGCCTAATACACTGAAATGCCCTTCTTCGAACTATCTACGCTGGCGTACCTATTTCAGAAACTGAGGAAGAAAGGGGAGGGAAGGGTGAATTTTTTCCAAAAACTACATAACCCTGACTTTGTTTTCCTTCGCCATCTACAACAACCCTAGCTCCACCAACTTCCCCCGAGTTTCCTCCACCCCTCGCGTGCAATACGCCGCGATACCAAAATCAACCGCGCCATCACAGTTGATTTGATTGTCATCAAAAAATATCGCCTCATCAGGCGAAATATTCATCGCGCTCAGCGCTCGCTGAAAATATTCCCGATCCGGTTTTACCGCGCCGAGCTTGAAGGAAGGCAGTGCGTGATGAACACGCGGCAATACATCCATCGCTTCAACTTTCGACCAGTGCGCGCGTCCGATATTCGACAAGATTGCGGTCTGATAGCGTTCTTTGGTGTGGGCCAGCAGATCGAGTGCGCCGGGAAACGGGCCGATGATCCAATCGCGGAACGCAATCAGATACGCTTCAGGTGCGATGTCCAACGCAAACTCGGCGACCACTTGCTTGGCAAATTCCATTTCGCTCAACTGGCCCGACTCATGCGCTCGTACCGCAGGCGATGCCAGCCACGCACGCCACATCTGTTCTCGCGTTTGCAACCCACCGAGTAATTTCATCATGTGCGCTTCCCCGCGCAATTCGCAGAGCACGCCGCCCAAATCAAACAGGATGGCTTTGGGGGTTTTCATTCGACAAGTCCAATCCAGGGTGCTGGCATCATTTGTTCCGCCATTGCCATTTCAAACCTTGTACGGATGACGAATTCCGGGTAGCTTGGCACCAAAGTCCTTGCTGTTTCGCGTCACCAGCATCAGCCCCATTTCAAGTGAGGTCGCGAGAATAATTGCGTCGGGCAACTTCAAGTGTCGCTCGCGGCGCAGCTTGACGGCGCGTTCGGCTATTGGCTCGCCGATGGGGATCACGGTGAAGCGGTTGAGAAACGCGCGTGTCGTATCTCCCAGTTCCGGATCGCCCCCGCTCATGACTTCCATCCACGTGACGATGCTGATGGTGCGCGATTCGTAGAGGTCAAGCTCTTTCCTGGCGGCTGGGATGCCGTTCAAATAGTCGATGAGGATATTGGTATCGAATAGCGCCTTCATGCAGTCAACTCACCGATCCCATTCGGCGCGCAATTTTTTCTGCACCGTGAGGCCGTCGGTGGGGCGGCGCTTAGGTGTTTTCCATGCGCCGAACGCGTTGTCGGTTTCGGCGTGGTGCACCACGTACTGCGCGACCGCCTGACGAATCAGTTCGGCGCGTGAAACATGCTTGCGCTGCTCGAGTTCACGCAGTGCGGCAAGTTGGGATTCAGGTAAATCAATGATGGTGCGCATGTTTTGGCTCGCATTAGATGATGACGGATGATGTCATCATATCAAAAATAAACTATTTGACAAACACCATAATTGGCGCGGTGTTTGGAAGCATTTCAGCCTGGAGCAGCCGCCAATGCTGGAGTTTCTCCATTTTACCCT
>JANYFH010000179.1 GCA_025362705.1 Betaproteobacteria bacterium | reverse complement strand
GCAGCTTTTCGCCGATACGATCACGGCTTACGAAAAATCGCTGGAGCTGACGAGAAATCGCTATGCAGTCGGGGTCGCAGGCAAGGTTGATATCGTTCAGGCTGAAACGCAATTGCTCAGCGCGCAGGCGCAATCGATCGATCTCGGTGTACAGCGCGCACAGCTTGAACATGCCATCGCGGTGTTGATCGGCAAGGCGCCTGCGGATTTTACGGTGCGCAATATTGAATCGAGTGGCGGCGCCAGTGTGGACTGGAAAGTCGCGATGCCGGTAGTTCCTGTTGGCCTGCCTTCAACGTTGCTTGAACGTCGCCCGGATATCGCGGCTGCGGAACGCCGTGCAGCATCCGCCAACGCGCAGATTGGTGTGGCGAAAGCTGCATATTTTCCAACCCTGAGCCTCTCCGCATCAGGTGGATTTGCAAGTCCGACATTGTCGAACTGGATTTCTGCGCCGAATCGTTTCTGGTCGCTGGGACCTTCACTCGCTGAGACACTGTTCGACTTCGGCAAACGCGGCGCGCTGAGTGATCAGGCGGTTGCCGCATACGATCAGAACGTCGCAACTTATCGAGAGACAGTGTTGGAAGCGTTTCAGGATGTCGAGGACAACGTAGCTGCGCTGCGAATCCTGGAAGCCGAAGCGAAAGTGCAGGCGGAAGCGGTACGCGCCGCACGCGAATCGGTCACGCTGACGATTAACCAGTACAAGGCTGGAACGGTGAGCTACCTGAGTGTCGTTACGGTGCAGACTGCGTTGCTGTCCAACGAGCGTACGTCGGTGGGTTTGCTGGGGCGCCGACTCAGTGCCACGGTGGGGCTTATCAGGGCGCTAGGGGGTGGCTGGAGCGCCGCGGATTTGGTTGCGGTGAAATGACAAACACCAGCATTGACGGCGCTTTCGGGGAAAAATGCCTCGGAGAGCCGCGCCAATGCTAGGGAAGGTCTGATTCATTTGCTTTCGCGTCGGATTGTGTTGAGATTGGGGCATATGCAAGGCGTGCGACGAAGGTGCGTTGCCTAGGCTACCGCACGAGAAGCGCAACGAAGCAGATGCCCCAATATCGACGCAAGGCACGCGGAATGGAATAAATCAGACCTTCCCTAATCTTTCCATTTCCACCATTTGAGTTTTTCAGCATCGTGATGGCTGTTCGACGCGTAGTAAACCGCGCAACGAAACACATATAGCAGGCAGCGATCCATCGTCACACCCTGATCGCGGCTCACGCGCTCGAACAGCTTTTGTGGATCGGCATTTTTCAATTGCGCAACACGTGTGATGCCGATGCGATGCAGGTCCTCTGCAATGGAAGGCCCAACGCCGGGAATCACCCGCAATTCTGAAATGGCACGTGTTGACTTCTTAACGGGCATCGTCAATTTTGAAATGTGGATTTTGAATGAGGCCCACAATATTTCCGAACGGATCCACGACGCTTGCCACCAGAATTCCACCGCCAACATCCTTGACTGCGCTCTTTGCTTTGGCGCCAAGCGCGATCACCCTTGCGTACTCGGCATGAATGTCATCGACGCCCCAATATGTCGTCGGGCTATCGTTCGCATCTTCATCGCCCGGCGGCAACAATCCAAGCTCGAATCCGCCGACATTAAAGCCAACGTAAAACGGTTTGTTGAAATACGGCGCGTGTCCGACGACGCTGGCATACCATTCAGTCGCCTTGGCAAGGTCGGATGACGGATAAATAATGGTGCGCAAGCCCTTAAACATTTTTCACTTCCCGTATTTTTTCCAATCCGGATGCGCGATCCGCAATTCGCGCTGCTGTTCAACCAGCACCTGATAAAACGTCAGGCGCGAGGCGTTTATTTTTCCTTGCTCGCCTGCGGCAATGACTTTGCAACCTGGCTCATCGATATGCGCGCAGTCGTTGAACTTGCAGGTGCCGATGAACGGCCGAAAATCCGGCATCGCATAGGCGATATCCTCGTCGGGCAAATGCATCAGGCCGAACGACTGCAAGCCCGGAGAATCCATGATTGCGGTTTTTTCGTCGAGCCGGTACATGCGCGTGTAAGTCGTGGTGTGCTTGCCAGAATCCAGTGCCTCGGAGAATTCTGCCTCTTTGGCGACATCCCGCATCACCAGATTATTCACGGTGCGTGATTTGCCCATGCCCGATTGCCCGACCAGCAAGGTGGTCTTGCCATCAAGGTAAGGCCGCAGTGGTTCGACATCAAATTTCGCCGACATCGGCATGACCGGATAACCGATTTTCTCAAAGTATTCGAGGCTCTTTCTCGCGTCCTCAAACTCTGGCAAATCTTTTTTGTTCAGCATGATGAATGGCTTGATGCCGGCGGCTTCGCAGGCAACCAGACACAGGTTTAAAAACATCTCCGAGAAACTTGGTCGCGGCGCGACGATGATGACGGCCTGGTCAATGTTTGCGGCCAGGGTTTTTTCGCGCCAGGCATCTTTGCGAAACAGTACATTGCGGCGCGGCTGAATTTCATCGATGCGGGCATGCCCGGGGCTGGACATGCTGACTTCAACAAAGTCGCCGCAGGCGACATCCTGTTTCTTGCCCTTGCGGGTGCAGACGAGTGGTTTACCG
>JANYFH010000155.1 GCA_025362705.1 Betaproteobacteria bacterium | reverse complement strand
AGAGTGGCCAACAGACGAGCGTCCACGCGAACGTTTGATTAAGCAGGGCGCGAAGGCGCTGTCGGATGCGGAGTTGCTTGCCATATTCCTCAGAGTAGGCGTGAAGGGTAAAAGTGCCGTTGATCTCGCTCGCGAGCTCGTCAGCAAATTTGGCAATCTCGCAGGTCTGTTCTCGGCAACTGCAGCAGACCTGTGTGCGGTCAAGGGTGTGGGGCCAGCGAAATATGTGCAGCTTCAGGCGGTACTTGAAATGGGTCGCCGGGCGCTGGAAGAAGAAGTGTTAAAAACCGACGCGCTCAATTCGCCGCAGGCAGTGCGCGACTATTTGCGCATGACCTTGTCGCGTTTGCCGCACGAAGTATTCGTGGCTGTTTTTTTGACCGCGCAAAACCGGGTCATAGCCATCGACGAGTTGTTTCGCGGTACTCTTACGCAAACCAGCGTATACCCGAGAGAAATCGTCAAGCGAGCACTCGCTCACAATGCAGGCTCGGTGATTTTGGCGCATAACCATCCTTCTGGCGAAGCCAGTCCAAGCGCGGCGGATCGGTCGCTGACAAAAGCGTTGGCCGAAGCGCTGGCATTGGTGGATGTCCGGGTGCTGGATCATTTCATCGTGGCGCCCGGCGCCTCGCTTTCGTTTGCCGAGCAGGGAATGCTGGGCTGATTGGGCGGCAATTTGATCGTGGCAATCTGGTAGCATCGACGCTCAGCAACGCGGCCTAGAGCCAGCCAGACGGAATTCAAAAATGCACACGCACTTCCAGGGGAATGCAGATTTGTTGCCGGAACAGTTGAGCGTGTTCATGCAAGAACACATCTATCCGAACGAGCAGCGATACAAAGCAGAACTTCATGCGCTGCCGGACCGTTTTGCTACGGTGCCTTTGATGGAGGAGTTGAAAGCGAAAGCGCGGGAAGCTGGTCTGTGGAACATGTTTGTGCCTGTCTCCCACGGTGGCCTGACAAATGCACAATACGCGCCACTCGCAGAGATCATGGGGCGTGTGCTCTGGAGCCCCGAAGCATTCAACTGCAACGCGCCCGATACCGGCAACATGGAAGTCTTCATGAAGTACGGCACCGAAGCGCAGAAGGAGCGCTGGCTTACACCGCTGCTGAACGGAGAAATTCGTTCGGCCTACGCGATGACTGAACCGGATGTCGCATCCAGCGACGCCACCAACGTGAGAACTTCCATTCTCCGTGATGGCAACGACTATGTGATCAATGGCCGCAAATGGTTCATTTCAAATGCACCGTATGAGCGCACCAAAATTTTTATCGTGATGGGAAAGTCGGATCCGGCGAATCCGAACATCCACTTGCAACAAAGCCAGATCCTCGTACCGAGGGACACCCCCGGCGTTACCATCGTACGACCCTTGACGACTCTCGGTTACGACGACGCGCCGCTTGGCCACGCCGAAATGCGTTTCGACAATGTACGCGTGCCAGCTTCAAACATCCTGCTCGGCGAAGGCCGCGGCTTTGAAATCGCCCAGGGCCGCCTCGGCCCCGGGCGTGTGCACCATTGCATGCGGCTGATCGGCTGCGCGCAGCGCGCACTGGAGTATGCCTGCAAACGTGCGGTTTCGCGTACGACTTTCGGCAAGAAACTGGCCGAGCACCAGTCGATCCGCGAGGACATCGCCAAATGCTTCAGCGAGATTGAGCAATCTCGCCTGCTCACCATGAAAACGGCGCAGAGGATGGACGAAGTGGGGCCAAAGGACGCGCGCGACCTGATCGCGGCGACAAAAATTACCGTGCCGTTGATGGCACAGACCGTGATCGACCGCTGCATGCAAATCCATGGCGCCGGCGGCCTGACTGGCGATTACTTCATGGCAGAAGCATTCAATTACGCGCGTTGGTGTCGTCAGGCGGACGGCCCGGACCAAGTCCACATGATGGCGTTGGGAAAACAGATCATTCGACGCTACACGGAGTCAGAGAAGGTCTGAGCCGCACGCGCCCTTGCCATTACGCGGGGTCGAACAAAGCCATCGTTTTCAACATTTGCCGATTCTGATCGGCTTCGACAAAGTAGAGTGGTGTTGATGGCTCACCAAAGCGGCGAATAGCTTGATAGAGTGGAGAAATTGTTTAACTCTTCGAGGCTCAAGAAAGATGAAAGACACACCTATCGCAATCGTTACCGGTGCCGGTAGCGGCATCGGCAAAGCTACTGCACTCACGTTGTTGAAAGCGGGGTACGCAGTGGTGCTGGCAGGCCGCAGGGCGGATTTGTTGCAGCAGGTGGCGACTGCATCCGGCGCGGGAAACCGCGCACTCGCGGTAGAGACGGATGTTGCCAATCCGGAAGCGGTGAAAAATCTGTTTGCCCTCGCGTTGCAAACGTTCGGGCGGCTCGACTTGTTGTTCAACAACGCGGGCACCGGGGCGCCGGCAATTCCGATTGAGGAACTGAGCATCGAAAAATTGAAATCGGTTATTGACGTCAATCTGCTCGGCCCTTTTTTGTGTACGCAGGAAGCGATCAGGATCATGAAATCGCAGACGCCGCAGGGTGGACGCATCATCAACAATGGTTCCATTTCCGCCCATGCGCCCAGACCGAACTCAGCGCCGTACACTGCCACCAAACACGCCATTACCGGACTCACCAAATCCACCTCGCTCGATGGACGTAAACACAATATCGCCTGCGGCCAAATCGACATCGGCAACGCCATGACCGACCTGGCCGCACGCATGGCCAGCGGTGTGCCACAAGCCAATGGTGAAATTGCGATTGAGCCGCTGATGGATGTGCAGATTGTCGCCGACGCGGTACTGCATATGGCCAGCCTGCCGCTTACCGCAAACGTGCAATTCATGACCGTCATGGCCACCAAGATGCCGTTTGTGGGGCGCGGTTGAGCGCACCGCCTGATTGAGGCGCAAGATGTATTTGCCGAAGGGCTCGGTTTGGGGTCCGCTGGATAACAACGACGGAGAATTCAATGAGTGATGGCTCCTTTTGCGTAGTCTTCAATTCGAACATGGACGATGCCTACCACCAGCTGCTGGAAGGCTATTTGCAGACTGTGCCATCGACATCGGCAGTGCCGCTGCTTTGTGCGTTTTGTTCAACCGTGGTTGCAGCAGAACCGTTCGTGCACTTGCGATTGACGCAGCTTACCGACCCCGGCCATATCTGGAG
>JANYFH010000131.1 GCA_025362705.1 Betaproteobacteria bacterium | reverse complement strand
GCCGTGACGGTGCCTTTCATTTTGGGAAGTGTTTTCATGGTTGTCCGAGAGTTGTGGTTATGGGTCAGAAGTTCCTTCGGTCACCTATGACTGGTGTTTCGAAGGCGCGGAATAGACAGTGGTGCAGAAGCTGAATCTGTCTCAAGCCATTCTTATTGTTTGGGCGAGTCTGGGCGCATTTGTTGGAAATAAAAACTATTTAAAGGCATATTCAGAACATACTTTTTGTTTCTTTAATGCATAGCTCGAACCACGGAACCTCATGCGCTCGCTGCAAGATTCCGGGTTAGTCTTTTGGAGGACGATGGCACAAGAACTTCAATTTTGAACCCGGGTGAATCGTGTGAAAAAGGCGCCTCAGACTGTTTTGCCAACAACACCCAGAATAATGATTCGCCGCCAGATTGGTCTTGAGAAAGTCATGTATAACGATTTGCCAAGCTGACAATGTTGTAAGCGATCAGCAAAGCGAAATAGCAGTACCTACCGCTGGATGATCAAACCTTCAAGAGACTCCGGAGCCGGTGGTGGAAAAAACAGGCTGCCTATATAACCAAAGACGATGGAAATGAGAATGGCGATCCCGAGGTAGACAAATGGATGAACGAGATTCACTGACCACGCAGCAAAGGTCAATACAATGCTGGCGAACATGCCAATCAAGACGCCCTGCCAATTTGCTCTCCGGCTAAACATGCCCAATGTGTAGGCACCGCCGAAACCGCCGCCCAACAGTCCGTACATTTCGAGCGCCACGTCCAGATATGAGCCGATGTTGTAGCGGCTAAGAATGAGCGCCAGACTAATGCCGATCACGCCAGCCACGACCGTGACAAACTCGGCCAGACGAATGCTTACCACCTGCGTTGGATTTTTCGCCAGCCGCTCATAGAAATCCACCGATACCATCGTCGCAACGCTGTTCATAATGCTGGAACAGGTCGCCATCGATGCAGCAAAAATGCCGGCGATCATTAAACCCGTAACACCCGCCGGAAGTTCGGCTGCGATGAAGAGGGGAAAGGTTGCATCGACCGACAGCAGCGGATTCATTCGTTCCGGGTGGTTCTGGTAAAAAACCCATAGTCCCGTGCCGATGAGATAGAACAGCCAGGCACCGGGGATGATGATCGCGGCAAACAACCAAACCGATTTACCCGCCTCCTTGTCGGACTTGGTCGTAAATACGCGCTGCATCAGCACCTGATCCTTGGGAAACGTCAGCACGGTCTCCATCAGGACAACAAAGACAAAACCCCAAACAGTTGCCTTGGTCAGGTCAAAGCTCCAGTCGAGCATCTTCATCTTGTCCGCTGCTTCCGCGGTGGCGACGATTCCCCCCAGGCCGCCATCTAGCTTGTACCAGATAAATATCAGCGCGAATACCAGCCCGCCGACCTTTACGATCAGTTGCAGAAAATCCGTCCAGATCACGGCCCTCATTCCACCCAGGGCGGTATAACCTATCGTCACCAGTCCCATGATAAGGATGCTCCATACCATGTCAAACCCTGTAATGGTCGCGATCGCCAGCGACGGCAGGAAAAGTATGATGCTCATGCGGCCGCCGAGGTGCAACACAATACACATTGCGCTTGCCATCATGCGAACCAAAGGATGGAAACGTTGCTCCAGGTAGTCGAACACGGAAACCAGTTTCAGGCGGCGGAGCATGGGCACGATCCAGATCGCCACGAAGACCAGACCGAGGACTCCAATCAGATTTCCCATGAGGTATTGCCAGTTGGTGGCAAACGCTTTGGCGGTCGTTGCGATATAACCGATGGAACTCGTGCTGGTGACGTACAGACTCACCGCAGCAGCCCAAAAAGGGATCGTCCGGTTGCCGACAAAGAATTCGGATGTCGACTGCTTTTCTTCGCGCCAATAGCAGTAGATGCCGATGCCGGCGATGGCGAACAGGTATACGACAATCATGACCCAGTCGAGCGGGCGCAGCAGCAATTTGCTTCCTTCAATCTCTGAAAGATTGAATTCCGCAGTTGTTGGCGTCAGCCCTGCATGCTCCCAGAGAATACCGTTACCCAAACTTGATCCGCGCCGTACCTCTACGCCAACGGTGTCTCCCTGGGTTGAGAATGCGTTTGTGATGGTGTGATATGTGATCAATTGTGAAACGTGCGGTGCAGGCGCAGCCAAACTGGCGTGGACGAGGAAAAACAAATGTGCCTGGCCTGTAGCACGCGCCGCCCCTTCGACAACAGAACCGGGCAAGGTACCCTTCTGGCTCCAACCTGCCACCGGGGCCCAGCGCCATAACAAGTCCCCCGTGCCTTCGGCCTTCCTTACCGTGAAATAGACCGCAGAATCCTGCGCCACAACCGAAGTAACCTCGGACGCAATCACCGGTGGCGCCGGGAGCATATTCCATACCGGCAGAGGGGCCGCGAGATCAATCGACATCCAATGTGTCGTTCCATCCGCCGAGATACCAATCAGATACAGGACGCCGCCAAGTACCTCACCTTTGGCGCTTGCCAGAGGCACGGAAAGCGGCGGCAAGGGTTTAGCGGGCGGCACTGTTGCATCAGGATATATTTCAACCCGGCTAATGCCTTGCCCGGCGTTGGTTTCAAGCAGTAAGTACGGGCGCTGCCCGTTTGAGATCGCGCCGACAATCTTTCCCGAAGGCTGCGAGGTTATCAGTACCCACTCATTGCGGGTCTCATCAAGCCGCCAAAGCTGATTGCGCTGAACAATGATGGGCTGCCCGGACGCAACAAATATGAGCTCCGGCGAACCGGAAAATGTGGGCAGGGTTTTGTTCTTGATGGACACGAGATTTTCTGCACCCGCGTGGCCGACCAGCGCGCTTAGCAGGGCACAGGCAAAAAAGTGCTTCAAAAATCTAGGCATGATGTTCCATAGGCTCATTCACAGGACATGGATAAATTGACGCTTGAACAAATGCACGAGAACGGCAGCCAGACTATGGCTGGCAATGCCATATTGAGCAATCCTTGAACCGTTCGTGCGCGGATACAGTCATGCCAGTTTGTACAGGAAAATTGCGATATATAACGATACTTCACCCTGCTTCGAGGAATTCCCCGGTCCACGAGTGATGCGCAGTCTGAGCGTATTTGCGAACAATGAAAACCATTCATAACAATTTTCAAAAACAATATTTTGTTTGCTTATCGAAAAACTGGCGTCCGCGCGATTCTGTAGTCCGACGGCGGCGTCCGACAAAAAGTGGGTACCGCGATTGAGTCATTGACGCAACTTTTCGGGAAATTGATTTCACAGCATAAAATTACGTAGACTAGCTATTGGCGCGGCTTTCCAGACATTTTCACCATGAAAACAGCGTCAGTACTGGCGCTTTCTCCATTGAATACGTCTATCCCTCAATTGACATTGCAGACAAAAAAAACCCCAAACAAATGTAAGCGTGCATAATCCGAGATTCGCGCGGATCACTATTTGCGGAACGATCTGCTGGCAAGAGCAATCGGGGAAACAAAACCAGCGACAGCCAAAAGAATTTATTTCATTATTTTTTATGGGAGAGCAAGCCATGTTGAAGGGAAAAACGGCAGTTGTGACAGGATCTACCAGCGGTATTGGATTGGGTATTGCTGAAGGCTTCGCCAAAGAAGGCGTCAACCTTGTGTTGAACGGTTTCGGCGATGCGGCAGAAATCGAAACAATCCGTGCTGGTCTCGCGTCAAAATTCGGCATTAAAGTGACTTATGACGGTGCCGACATGAGCAAGCCCGAGCAAATCGAGGCAATGATGAAAAAAGCCGCTGCCGACTTCGGCGGTGTCGATATTCTGGTGAACAACGCGGGTATCCAGCACGTTTGTCCAGTGGAAGAATTCCCGACCGCAAAGTGGGATGCCATCATTGCGATCAATCTCTCATCCGCATTTCATACTACCAAAATGGCAGTGCCTTACATGAAATCCAAAGGCTGGGGACGTATTATCAACGTCGCCTCGGCGCATGCGATGGTGGCCTCGCCTTTCAAATCGGCCTATGTCGCATCGAAGCACGGCATCATGGGATTCACCAAAACGGTCGCGCTGGAAGTCGCTGAAAAAGGCGTTACCTGCAATGCAATCTGCCCGGGCTACGTGTTGACACCGCTGGTAGAAAAACAAATTCCGGATACCGCCAAAGCGCGCGGAATGACGATCGAACAAGTGAAAAAAGACGTGTTGCTGGCGGCGCAGCCAACCAAGCAATTCGTCACAACAGAACAAGTTGCGGGCACCGCAATTTTTCTCTGTAGTGATTCCGCTGCGTCGATCACCGGAACAAACATCATGGTAGAGGGTGGCTGGACCGCGCACTGATTTTTACGCTCTGATAAACCCCGCATTTTCTGCCTGGTAGCACGCGCACAGTGTTGCCGGGCCGACATCCTTCAGGTCAGTGTACCAACCGCCATCAGGCGCGAAAGGTTAGACAATGAAAGCGAAGACCACTACCAAGACCAAAGCGAAAGCCGCACCCAAACCGGCGGTAAAAAAAGTCGTCACCAAATCGGCCGCATGGAGCCCGGCGGTTGTAGCAGCGCCCGCAGTCATAAGAAGGACTGAGCCAAAAAGAATCAACATGGCACTGCAAGGCGGCGGCGCGCACGGTGCCTTCGGCTGGGGCGTGATGGACAAATTCCTTGAAGATGGCCGTGTCGAAATCGAAGGCCTCTCCGGCACCAGCGCCGGCTCCATGAATGCGGTCGTATATGCGTACGGCAAACTCAAGGGCAACGATGGTGCCCGCGAAGCACTGCACGATTTCTGGAAAGCCATTTCCGACGCGGGACAAAAATTCGCGCCGAAGAAAATGCCGTGGGATCTTGGTACCGTACAAAAAGAAAATCCCATGCAGGACATGATGAAGTCGATGATGAGCATTCTCTCGCCTTATCAGTTAAACCCGATGAATTACAACCCGCTGCGCGAAGTACTGGAGCAACAGGTGGATTTTGAAGAACTGGAACGCAGCCAGCTCACGAAATTATTTATCTGCGCCACCAATGTGCGTACCGGCAAGGTAAAAATATTTCATACGCCTGAAGTCACCGCCAGCGTTGTATTGGCTTCAGCCTGTCTGCCACAGGTGTTCCAGGCCGTCGAAATCAACGGTGAACACTACTGGGACGGCGGCTACATGGGTAACCCGGTGCTGTACCCATTGTTCTACTACACCGAGTCGCGCGACGTGGTCATTCTGCACATCAACCCGATCGAGCGTCCTGGTCCGCCAACCACATCGGCTGATATCGCCAACCGACTCAACGAAATCACGTTCAATTCCTCGCTCATCAAGGAATTACGTTCGGTCTATTTCGTGCAAAAACTCCTCGACGATGGCTGGATCAAGGATGAGCATCGCGACAAATTGAAGTACGTGCTGATCCACTCGGTACGCGCTGATAATGCGATGTCTGATCTTTCGTCGGCCAGCAAAATGTCCAGCGACTGGGGATTCCTCACCATGCTGCGTGATCGCGGTCGTGCACTGGCCGCGGAATGGCTCTCGCATAACTTCGAACATCTTGGTGTGCGCTCAACGGTGGATTTGAAGAAAGAATTTTTGTAGTTTTTGACTATCGCAAAAAGCATTAAAAAGCGGCGAACCGGTTGATCCGAGTCGCCGCTTTTTTGTTGCTGATACTATTTGTCCGGCGCAGTTTGCATACGCGCAAGATTCCACCGGCCATTCGATCCCTGTATCCAAGATGCCTCGAACAGGCCTCGAACCCGGACAGTATTTCCATTCGGGATAACTACGGTCTGCGAAAAAAATCCCGTCTGTTTAGCGGTGGCCCCTTCAACGACCGTCGATTCAGCCCGGATAACATATTCCAGAACCTTGAACTCTGCGAATGATTTCAGAAATTTCCGGATCGACTCGCGACCGCGCACTGGTTCACCTCCAGAATGCGTCACTTCGCCAGATTCGACGAAGAAATTGGCAACCTGATCGTAATCCATCTGGCCCAGTGCTTCCCCGTAGTGTGCCAATTCAACGACTAGTTGCCGCTCGATACGAGCAGTAGAAATTGCGCGCGTGTCACGTGCTGGAGATGCGCAGCCGACAACAACAAAGATGAATGCGAGCGAAACAATGCGGTAGATAGCTTTCATTTCAACTTTTCTTCCTGATGTTTTTACTAACGGATTATGCGTTTATATGAAAATATAGCAAACGGGTTCGGATCATTACCTGCCGACTTGCCGTTTTTGACCGTCCTCAAGAAACCACGTAGAAGAAAAGCATAAACTTGAACACCAAAATATCTGACGAGGAGCCTTGCATGAGCGAAAATAAGCGTCGCGAAGCAATGAAAACCGGCGCTGCTGCTGCATTCGGTGCGTTAGCAGGATGCGCCCTTCCAGGAGGAGCAAACAGCGACATGAAAACACTTTTCCCGTTGGCACACGCCACGATTCCCGTTGTCGGTAGCGATGCGCAGTTTCCGGTACGTCGTATTTACTGTATCGGTCGCAACTACGCCGCACATGCGCGCGAAATGGGTTCGGACCCAACGCGCGAACCGCCGTTCTTTTTCCAGAAACCCACTGACGCCATTCAATTCGTGGCACCCGGTAGCGTGACCGACCATCCCTACCCCACGCTGACCAAAAATTATCATTACGAAGTCGAGCTGGTGGCCGCGCTAAGCAAGGGCGGACGCGGCATACCCATCGATAAAGCGCTGGAGTGCGTATATGGCTACGCGCTGGGTCTGGACATGACACGACGCGATTTGCAGCGTGGCATGGGTGACCAAAAAAAGCCCTGGGAAATCGGTAAGAGTTTTGACCGCTCTGCGCCGATCGGACCGCTGCATCCAGCGAGCCAGCTTGGCCATATCAAGGACGGTGCGATATGGCTCAAAGTGAACGGCACCATCAAGCAGGAGGCCAACCTGAATCAGATGATCTGGAATGTTGCCGAGCAAATCAGCCAGCTTTCGGAAGCCTTTGAGCTGATGGCGGGCGACATCATTTACTCGGGTACGCCGGAAAATGTAGGTCCGGTGGTAAAGGGGGATGTGATCGAGTGCCACATCGATAAATTGCCAAACCTGAGCGTAAAGATTATTTAACCAACATTGGATTCGTCACTCCCGCGTAGGCTGGAATAACGGAATTTAGCAGTTATCGGCTCGAGCACCTTCACATCCGTCTTATTTATTCGCGACAAGTGTTTTCGCAGCAGCTTATAAACATCCGGGTCAAATTCAACTTCGCCTACGGACTTCGATTCAAGCAGTGACCAGAGTCCATCCTCGTCTGCTGCAGTGCCAAGGTGACACCAACGATTGACGAGATAGAGACGTTCCCAGCCATGATCAGGATGCGTTTCCTTGATCGCAATCGGCGCATCCCACGGCCACGCTGGAAAGCGATGTTCGCTTAACGCGTCGAGCAGGCGCAGATTGTGTTGAACCATGCTCTCTTCACCGACACAGGCACCGCGACAGCGATGAAGCTGGCGCGCAAAACATGCACCTTCACTCTGTTGCACGCCCAGCGCTTTCCAGCACAGTCCGTAATCAGCAGCAAGGCTCTGTAGCAGTGCTTTGGCACGGGGTTTGGCGGGAAACGGTCCATATAATCCTTGCGTTTCGCCGGGGTCGAATTCCGCGAAAGGCACCATTTCCGGCGGCATGGTGAAATCAGTGAGGCGAATAAATACGATCTGGCGATTCTTGCGCAGCCGATGGTTTCTAAGCGGCAGCGCTGATTTCACCAATTGTGCTTCACGCAGCAAGGCACCGAGCTCCCCGGCTGTTTCTTCAACCTCTATCCGCGTAATTTCGGTTGAGAGGCGTTGATCGTTTGCACTTCTGTAATCACTGGAAAAATGCGAACGCACGCGGTCGCGCAGATTTACACTCTTGCCAACATAAATCGGCAATGCGTTGACGCCATAGAACAGGTAAACGCCAGGACCTTCAGGAAGATCATCGAGCGCACCAGGCGAAAGTTGTGGTGGCAAACTCGGCATTTTGAGAAGCGCCTTGACGGCGCTGTCTACTGCATCAGGCGGATTGCCGCGACACATTGCATCGAGCAGTGCCCACGTAATGCGCGCATCACCCAGCGCACGGTGACGATCATCCGCATTGAGCTTGTGACGCACGATCAACGCATCCAGATTGTGCTGCGAATAGTGCGGATAAAGCCTGCGCGAAAGGCGCACCGTGCAAAGTACCTCGGCAGTAAACGGTGTATCGAGGCGTCGAAATGCGTTCTTGATAAAGCCATAATCGAAACGCGCGTTATGTGCGACGAACAGCCGGCCTTCGAGGCGCATCAATATTTCTCGCGCTAGTTTGGCAAACGTGGGCGCATTGGCCACCATCTTGTCGGTGATGCCGGTTAGTGCCTGAATTTCCACCGGAATAGTGCACTCAGGATTCACGAGGCTCTGCCACTCTTCAGTAATTGCACCATTTTCGACCAGTACGATGCCAATTTCAGTGATGCGATCACCGGTCGCAGTGATGCCGGTGGTTTCCAGATCGACGATGGCAAATTTTGCGGGAAGCATGGCGAGATTCTAGCCTGCAATAAAATAATTTTCGGTGTATCGGCTACGCAACACGCACGTCAGAAATCTTGTGTTGTGTTTGCTGTCATCTGCATTTTTTGTTAACTTAAGTCACCGCTCTTTTATCGCTCATTTTTCCATCCGGCATTTTTACTCAGGAGTTCCCCCATGAAAAAACGCGTCCTTGCAATGGCCTGCACACCCCGCTCCCTTGCCCAGGGTTTGGCTTATGGTTTGACTGTCGCCGCAGCGATGTCCATGCCCTCGGCATTTGCGCAAACTGCGCTCGCTGACACCAGAACTTCCGGCAAGGTTGAAGGAAAACTTGAAACCGTGACTGTTACGGCCGAGCGTCGTTCGGAAAATATCAACGACGTGCCGAATTCGATTTCGACCCTGAGCGGTGAAAAGCTCGACGTGATCAATTCGAGCGGACAGGATGTGCGCGCTCTTTCCGGGCGTGTACCCAGCCTGAACATCGAATCTTCCTTCGGCCGTGCGTTCCCGCGCTTTTACCTGCGCGGCTATGGCAACACCGATTTCCGCCTCAACGCTTCGCAACCGGTTTCACTGGTGTACGACGATGTAGTACAGGAGAACGCGATCCTCAAGGGTTTCCCGATGTTCGATCTCGATCAGATCGAAGTTTTACGTGGGCCGCAAGGCACGCTCTTCGGCCGCAATTCGCCAGCGGGTGTCGTCAAGTTTGATTCGGTAAAGCCAAGGCAGCAACAGGAAGCCTACATTAACCTCTCCGCCGCCACCTACCGGACTACTGCGCTCGAGGGTGCGGTAAACGTACCGATGAACAAAGACTGGGCCATGCGCTTCTCGGTCCAAGCGCAGCACCGCGATGACTGGGTGCATAACACCGTCGCTGGACCGACGCAAGACTTTGAAGGTTACAACGATAATGCGGCGCGTTTGCAGTTCTTGTACGAACCGGGCAAGGATTTCAGTGCCTTGTTCAACATCCATGCGCGCGACCTCAAAGGCAGCGCGCGTCTGTTTCGCGCCAACATCATCAAGCCGGGTACCAATGATCTCGTCGATGGCTTCGATCTGAAGAAAGTTTCCTTCGACGGCAAAAACGAATCGCGGCTGAAAACCGACGGCGGCAGTATCCGCCTGAGGTGGGCGCTGAACGACTTTACGCTGCACTCGATCACCGGCTACGAATCGCTGGACACCTTTAATCGCGGCGACATTGATGGTGGGTTCGGCAATCAATTCGCGCCTCCCTCGGGGCCGGGATTTATACCGTTTTCATCCGAAAGCGCTGACGGTATTCCCAAGCATTCACAATTCACCCAGGAACTGCGGCTCGAGTCTAACCAAAAGGGACCATTGAAGTGGCAAGGCGGACTTTATTATTTCAACGAAGACTACACCGTCGAAAGCTTCAGCTATGATTCCCCTTCGAAGGGCGCGCAAAACGGTTATGAACGCGTGCGCCAGAAGAACGACGCCTCCGCCATCTTTACGGCACTTGACTACGCGGCCACCCCGGAACTGAACCTGCGCGGCGGCCTGCGCTATACCCGCGACAAGAAAAAATTTAACGTTGAGGATTACAGCAACAGCGACTTCGTACCTTGTGTGCTGTCAAGCCATTGCACACTGGCACAACTCGGCGCGTCTGGTCCCCTGAGTGCTTCGCCCAGCGACAACAAGGTAAGTTGGGACTTCAGCGGCACTTATGCACTTGATCGCGATACCAAGCTGTACGCGCGTATCGCCAACGGCTTTCGCGCCGCCAGCGTGCAGGGTGCGGGCGCGTTCAACAACCAGTCGATCGCCAAGCCGGAAACAAGTACCGCTTTCGAAGCCGGCATCAAAGCAGACCTGCTCGATCGCAAGGCGCGTTTGAGCTTCGGCGCGTTCAAATACGAAATCAAGGATCAGCAACTGACGGCGGTCGGCGGTGCTGCCAACGCCAACATACTCCTCAATGCCAAGAAGACCGAGGGTCAGGGCTTCGAGATGGATTTGCAGGCGTATCTCACCAACAACCTCTTGGCAAGCATTGGTGCAAGTTATAACGATACCAAGATCAAGGATCCCACTCTAGCAGTCGCTGTTTGTGCGGCATGCAAAGTCACCAACCCGCTTACCGCAGGTGGACTGGCGTTGATCGACGGCAATCCGCTGCCGCAGGCACCCAAGCAGACCGCGAACTTCACGCTGCGATACAGCATCCCCACCAGTGACGGCGAGTGGTACGCGTATACCGATTGGGTCTACCGCAGCAAGGTGAATTTTTTCCTGTACGAATCGGTTGAGTTCACCGGCAAGTCGCTTACCGAAGGTGGCGCGCGCCTCGGCTATATCTGGGGCAACGGCAAATACGAAGTCGCGCTATATGGCCGCAATATCACCAACAAAATCCGCGTGACGGGCGGCATTGATTTCAATAACCTCACAGGCTTCATCAACGAGCCACGCATCTGGGGCGCGCAGTTCAAAGCCCAGTTCTGAGTTGAAATTTTCGCGGGCGTGGTGCGTTCCCTGCTTGTCTGACCGCAGGGTAGGCACCACGCACGTGGCATTGGCATAACGCGGGGTCTGTGTTGACGTTAGTCCTGCATGCATGAAAAATCCCCCATACTGATTTTCGATTTCGCCGATCCATTGCTGCCTGGATCCGGCACACGGCGGCTGGCGTTCACGCAGCCTGCGCGGGTGATCAAAGCCCGTTCACTTGCGGACGTACGACCAGCGCTGCGTGAAATACAGGAAGCAACGCGTAACGGTTTTTACGCTGCCGGCATGATTTGTTATGAGGCCGCACCCGCGTTCGACGCCGCGCTTCACGCCCATCCGTCGGGCCCGTTGCCCTTGCTCTGGTTCGGTCTGTTTCGTGCACCGACCGCCTTGCCACGCGTGGCAAAGCAACACGCTGCCGTCAGTGGGTGGTTACCGGATACGGATCGCACTACTTACGACGCAAACATCGTCGCCATTCGCGAAGCAATTGCGCGTGGCGACACCTATCAGGTGAATTACACGTTACGTTTGAATACTTCTGTCAGCGGCGAACCACGAGCATGGTACGAAGCACTCGCAGCCCAATCGCACGGGCGTTTCAATGCGTATCTGGATATTGGCGAAAACCAGATCCTCTCGCTCTCTCCCGAATTGTTTTTCGCCTGGGACGGCACACAAATCATGGCGCGTCCGATGAAGGGCACGCTGAGCCGCGCCGCGTTGCCAGCATCGGAATCGGCAAGCCCTGGATGGCAAGCCAGCGATGAGGCTGAAGCCCACGCTCTCGTGAATTCAGAAAAAAATCGTGCTGAAAATTTGATGATCGTTGACCTTTTGCGAAACGATATTTCGCGTGTTGCGGTGACGGGCTCACTGGCCGTACCAAATCTGTTTTCACTGGAAACGTATCCGACCGTGCACCATATGACCTCAACCGTTACCGCAACGACGCGCGAAGGCATCACGCTCGAAGACATCTTTTGCGCACTTTTCCCGTGTGGTTCCATTACCGGCGCGCCAAAGATAAAGACTACCGAAATCATTACGTCGCTGGAAGATTCGCCACGCGGAATTTATTGCGGTGCTATCGGCTACCTCACACCGGATCAGCGTGCCGTATTCAATGTGCCCATCAGAACTGTCACCATCGACAGCGAGAGCGGCATGGCGCAATGTGGTGTAGGCGGCGGCATCACCTGGGATTCAACAGCAGGCGAGGAGCACGCCGAGGCCCTGACCAAGGCGCGCTTTTTGGGCGTGGGTGCCGGCCACTTTGACCTGCTCGAAACGCTGTTGCTTCAGGAAGGCCATTACGCGTTTCTCGACCGGCATTTGTCGCGGTTGCTGCATGCTGCGAAACGGTTTGGACATTTGGCCGATATGCCCGCCATTCGCGCGGCATTTGCAGCCCATGCGGCGACTTATCCGCACCAATTGCGTCGCGTGCGGCTGCTGGTATCGCCTTCGGGAGAAATCACGATCACGTGCACCGCACTTCAATCCGCACCCACAAACTGGCTTGCGGGAAGCGTTGGCGCAGAGAGAGTCACCATCGCTCTAGCATTGCATGCGGTCGATTCGCGCCACGAATTTTTGCGCTACAAAACGACGGCTCGATCAGCATACGACGTGCACATCGCTTCGTCAGAAAATTCCTTCGACATCCTGCTCTGGAATGAACGCTTCGAGGTAACCGAATTTACACGCGGCAATGTCGTGATCTGGCTGGATGGCAAACTGCTGACACCGGCGCTGGATTGCGGATTACTCGCCGGCGTATTGCGCGCGGAATTGTTGGAAAAATATGTAATCCGCGAAGCTATCATTCACAAAGAAGACCTCGCACGTGCGGAAGCGATTTGGTTCATCAACAGCGTGCGCGGGTGGCTGCCGGTGGAAATCCTCAATTCGATTGCGGTGTAGTACCATCGGCATAGTCACTAAACTCCAGTACCGGAGGGCCTTCTGGCAGACTTATGCCCTGAATACCGCGCCAGTACTGGTTTTCCTGTGGTTTTTCCGAACAAATTGCCCCGCAGATGTAAAATGCTCAAACACATTTGATTTGAGTCCCAGATGAACGCACCCACCGACGCAAAACTCCTCGCCAACCCCCTGCTTGAAACCTGGCTTAGTCCACTTGGCCTGCCGCCGTTTGCTGAAACAACGCCTGAACACTTCGCGCCAGCGTTCACCGTCGCGCTGAAAACGCATCGTGTTGAACTGGACGCCATCGCGGCCAACGCCGCCCAACCAACTTTCGAAAATACGCTCGCCGCATTCGACAAAAGTGGCCGCCTGCTGTCGCGTATCGAGCAGATGTTTTATAACCTCACCGCCTCGGAAACCTCGCCCGCATTGCAAGCTGTGGAACGCGAAATGGCGGCACCGATGGCCGCCCACACCAATGCGATCTACATGCACGCCGGGCTGTTCAAGCGCGTCGATGCGGTTTATAACCAGCGCGCATCGCTCGGCCTGAGCATGGAGCAGATTCGTTTGCTTGAACGCGTGCATCTGGATTTTGTGCGAGCCGGCGCCAGGCTTGACGCCAATGCGCAAGCACGTTACGGAAAAATTACCGAAAAGCTGGCCGAGTTGACCACGCAATTTTCGCAAAACGTGTTGGCCGATGAGGCTGCATATCGACTGGTACTCCACGAC